>DATEJJ010000435.1:0-13366 GCA_035278125.1 Rugosimonospora sp. | reverse complement strand
GGGCGGCGGGGCGCTGCGGCCTTCCTGCGGCGGCGGATGGGGGTACCGTTGCCCGCCACCTCGCCCGGCGCGACCGCCGTCGCCGAGCCCGGGTCGAACTCCTCGGTCATGACAGCACCGCCGCGCGCACCTGCCGGATGCCGTCCAGCAGCACCCGCTCGGCGGCGCGTACCGCGTCGTGGGGCAGTACCTCGCCGGCGCCGGTACCGCGCAGGAAGTCGGCGAACGCCACCGAGGTCGGGCGCGGCTCGAACCCGTACTCGCGCACCAGCCGGCGGGTGTCCACCACCCGGCCGTGGACGAACAGGTCCAGCTGGTCCAGGTTGAAGTCGCGCCAGCCGGCCGAACGGGCCAGTGCGGCCAGCACCGACATGCCCGGCTCCAGCACCGGTACCCCGATCCGCCCGGCCCGCCGTACCGCCTGGGACAGCGCGAGCACACCGGAGCCGGCCACGTTGTACGTGCCCGGGTGGTCCTCGACCACCGAGCGGTGCAGGATCTCCAGCGCGTCGTCCACGTGCACGAACTGCAGCCGCGGGTCGCGCCCGAACACGGTCGGTACCACCGGCTGCGCGAAGTACCGGGTCAGGCTGGTGGACACGGACTGGCCGATGAACGGCGCGAAGCGCAGCACCGTCACGCCCACGTCGGGCCGGCGGCGGCGGAAGCCCCGCACGTACCCTTCCATGTCAAGCACGTCCCGGGCGAAGCCACCGCGGGGGACCTCGCGCGCCGAGGTGTCCTCGGTGAACACCGCCGGATCGCGGAACGAGGCGCCGTACGCCGCGGTGGACGAGCGCAGCACCACCTTGCGCAGCCCGGGCGCCTGCTGGCAGGCGGCGAGCAGCTGCATGGTGCCGATGACGTTCAGCTCTTTCATCGCCGGCCGGCCGCCAGCGTGCTGGTCGGCGACGGACGCGATGGCCAGGTGCACCACGGCACCCACCCCGCGCTCGGCGATCACCCGCGCCGGTTCGGCGGTACGGATGTCCGCCCGCACGAACTCGAACCGGCCGGCACCCGGCGGCTCCGGTGCCGACGGGTGCGGCGGCTCGGTGTCCAGCCCGATCACCTGTCCGACCCGGGGGTCGGCGGCGAGCCTGGCCGCCACCTGCGCGCCCAGGTACCGGGACACGCCGGTGACCAGTACCACTCGGGAACTGTCCGCTGTGTCCACACCGGCTCCTGTGCTGGCCTCGTTACGGTTTCCGGCCACCGGTGAAGTTGTCCGGCACACCGGGCGCCGGGCGTTCACGCAGCCGGCCACCCGGTGTGCGACCGATCCGGTCGGGCGCCCGCTCATCGCGCGTGTTGCCTTCACACGCGCCCGCGGGGCTCCGACCGCCAGTCACTTGCCGAGGCGTCGACGCTGGACCCGGGTCTTACGCAGCAGCTTGCGGTGCTTCTTCTTCGCCATACGCTTGCGCCGCTTCTTGACCACGGAGCCCATACGATCGTTCCTCTCGATGCCCGCCTCCTGCCCGCGCCGCGGGGCGACGCCGGTGGCGGCTGCGTACCGTCGATTTCCGCCTGTCGCGCCGGCCGTCGCGAGAGGGGCGACCAGTACGGAGGAGGCAGACCCTGCCCAGCCTAACCGCCGGGTGGGTCAGCACGGAAATCGGGCGGCCCCACCCCGCTACGCGGTCTCCTGGAACGCCTCCCGCAGGTACGTGTGCACGACGTGCTCAGGCACCCTGAACGAACGTCCGACCCTGACCGCGGTGAGCTCGCCGGAGTGCACGAGACGGTAGACCGTCATCTTCGACACCCGCATCAGCTCCGCCACCTCGGCGACGGTCAGGAATCGCACCTCCGCCAACCTGCCGTCGGAGTGTGGTGATCCGGCCATGGGCTCACCCCGGTTTCATCCATGCGCGGCCCCGGACTCCACGACTTTCCGACGTCGGCGGCGGGGCAACGCGCGTGTAGCTAGAACGGTACCGGTACACGTGATGCCGGCGCGATCTCTTCGAACAACTGCCCGCAAGATCAGAGCAATTTTCGCTGGTCAGGCGCCTGCGAGTCGGACAGCCGACCCCATCGGGCCACAGATGGCCGCAAGATCCCCGGGGGAGCGCAGCCGGAGCCGTCTGCTGGCCGAGGCGTGCGCCGTCAGCGGCGGGAGGCGACCGCACGGGCGAAGAAGGCCAGGTTCGCGGGCCGCTCGGCGACCCGGCGCATCAGGTAGCCGTACCACTGCGTGCCGTAGGGGACGTACACCCGCATCCGGTACCCCTCGGCGACCAGGCGGCGCTGCTCGGCCGGGCGCACCCCGTACAGCATCTGGAACTCGAACTCGTCGCGGGCCCGGTCGAACCACTTCGCCCGGTCCTGCCCGATCGCGATCAGCCGGGGGTCGTGGGTGGCGATCATCGGGTACCCGGAGCCGGACATGAGGATGTTCAGGCACCGGACGAAGGACCGGTCCACTTCCACCGCCGACTGGTACGCCACCGACTCGGGCTCCTTGTACGCGCCCTTCACCAGCCGTACCCGCGACCCGGGCGTGGCCAGCTCGCGGCAGTCCCCCTCGGTACGCCGCAGGTACGCCTGGAGCACCGCGCCGGTACCCGGAAAGTCCTGGCGCAGCCGCAGCAGCGCGTCCAGCGTCGCGTCGGTCGTGGTGTGGTCCTCCATGTCGAGCGTCACGAAGGTACCCGCCGCGGCCGCCGCGCCGCAGATCGCGTGCGCGTGCTCGTACGCCAGCTCCTCGTCGAACAGCTGGCCGAGCGCGGAGAGTTTCACGCTCACCTCGACCGCCTCGCCCAGCTGCGCGCCCTCCAGCTGCTTGAGCAGGCGCAGGTACTCGTCCTTGGTGCTGGCTGCCTGCTCCGCGTTGCGGGTGTCCTCGCCGAGGTGGTCGAGGGTGACCCGCAGGTCCTCGCCGACCAGCTCGCGTACCGCGCGCAGGGCGTCGTCGGCGCCGGTACCGGCGACGAACCGGGTGACCAGGTCCCGGGTGACCGGGGCCGTCTGGACGAGCCGCTCGATCCGGGACGACCGGGAAGCGGCGAGGATGGCCGTTCGGAGCATGCAGCGAAGCGTATCGCCACGGCCGGTGGCCGGCGCGGGACCAGGACCGCCAGCGCTTCCGGTTTGTCACCTCACGTGGCGATTGGACTCGCGCGATATCGCTTCGCGCGCCGTGAGCGACTACCTTTGTCGAGTGAACTTCGACGCGTACGCCCACCGAGCCGTGGAACTCGTCAACAATCCGCTGGACGACTTCGAAGCGCTCAAGGGCCTGTTCGCCGCCGAACCCTGGATGCGGGACGAGGTCACCGAGCGCGATCTGGGCGTGTTCCGGCGCGCGCAGCGACGGCTGCGCGACGTGTTCGACCTGGGCACCTCGCAGCGCGACGCGGAGGCCGTGGCCGCGCTGAACACGCTGCTGGAGGCGCACCCGGTGCAGCCCCGGATCTCCGGCCACGACGCGGACGACTGGCACATGCACGTGACCAGCCGCGGCTCGTCGGTCAGCGCGGAGTACCTCGCCGGTGCCGTGTGGGGCCTGGCCGTGTGGCTGTGCGAGTACGGCAGCGCCCGGTTCGGCGTGTGCGCGGACGACCGCTGCGGCAACGTGTACCTGGACACCTCGTCCAACTGCTGCCGCCGCTTCTGCTCGGAGCGCTGCGCCACCCGCTCGCACGTGGCCGCCCACCGCGCCCGCAAGCGCGCGGCCACCGAGGACCTCACGCCCGTGGGCTAGACGTCCACTGTGGACGGGGTGGAGAGGTGGGTGCGGGCGAAGGCCAGCGCCTCGGCCAGGTCGGCCTCGCGCTCGGCACGGCTGGCCGCGCGGCGGCTGTTCACCTCGACCGCGACCGCGCCGGTGAAGCCGCGGGACGCGAGCGACCCGAGCAGCTGCGCGCACGGCTGGGTGCCCCGGCCGGGTACCAGGTGCTCGTCGCGACCCTCGCCGGTGCCGTCACCGAGGTGGACGTGCGCCAGCCGGCTACCCATCGCGTCGGCCATGGCGAGCGAGTCACCCCGGGCCGCCGCGCAGTGCGACAGGTCCAGCGTGTACGCGTCGAAGCCCACCCGGGTCGGGTCGTACCCCGGCGAGTACGGCACGAACTCGCGGCCCGCCATGCGTACCGGGAACATGTTCTCCACCGCGAAGGTCACGCCCGGGTACTCCTCGCGCAGCCGGACCAGCCCCTCGGAGAAGGTCCGCGCGTACTCCCGCTGCCAGGTGAAGGGCGGGTGCACCACCACGACCGGCGCGCCCAGGCTGGTGGCCAGCGCCGCCGACCGGCGCAGCCGCTCCCACGGGTCCGGGCTCCACACCCGCTGCGTCACCAGCAGGCAGGGCGCGTGCACCGAGGACACCCGTACCCCGTAGTGGATCGCCAGGCCGCGCAGCGCGCCGGCGTCCTGGCTGACCACATCGGTCCAGACCATCACCTCGATGCCGTCGTAGCCCAGCGTGGCGGCCATCTCGAAGGCGGCCGACGTGGGTTCCGGGAAGACCGACGAGGTCGACAGGAGCACGGGTGTCACCTTGCCAGGGTAGTCCCCACCGCATGTCGGGGCAGCGTCGGACATGTCAACAGCAGGTTCAGGTCTCGGGACGTCAGCTTTCCAGGATGTCCAGGCGGCGGAGGATCACGCCCTCGCGCAGCGCCCACGGGCACAGCTCCAGCGAGTCGATGCCCAGCCGGGTCATGGCCGCCTCGGCCACCACCGCGCCGGCCAGCAGCTGGTGCGCCCGGCTCGCGCTGACCCCGTCCATCTCGGCCAGCTTGCCGGACGGGATGTGCCGGATGAAGCCGAGCACCTGGTGCAGCCCCTGCAGCGTGAGCCGGCGCGGCACCAGCGGCCCCTCGACCGAGGGCGCCGCACCGGCCAGCCGGGCCAGCGTGCGGAACGTCTTCGAGGTGGCCACCGGCCGGTCCCAGCCGCCCGCCATGAGCGTGCGCGCCGGCTTCTCCAGCGTCTTCTCGGCGTACTCGATCAGGGCGTCCACATCGGACGATCGCGGCGGGTCGCCGGCCAGCCGCTCCCGGGTCAACCGCCCGGCACCGAGCGGAGTGGACAGTGCGGTGTCCGGCTCCTCGTCGATACCGGCGGCGAGTTCCAGCGAACCACCGCCGATGTCGAGTACCAGCAGCCGCCCGGCGGACCAGCCGAACCACCGGCGTACCGCGAGGAACGTCATCTTCGCCTCGCCCTCGCCGGACAGCACCCGCAGCTCCACGCCGGTCTCGTGGCGTACCCGGGAGAGCACCTCGGCGGAGTTGGTCGCGTCGCGTACCGCGGAGGTGGCGAACGCGATCAGATCGTCGGCCTGCAGCCGGCGGGCGGAGCGGCGGGCGTTGGCCACGGCCAGAACCAGCGCGTCAGCGCCCTCTCTGGACAGTCGACCGTCGGGCTTGATCTGCTCGGCGAGGCGCAGCACCGCCTTCTCGGAGTGGGCCGGCCACGGGTGGGCACCGAGGTGGGCATCGACCACCAGCAGGTGCACGGTGTTCGAGCCAACATCGAGTACGCCGAGTCGCATGGATCTCACGGTATCCGGAGGCAGGGTAGGACGTACGCTAGCCGGATGGTTATCCACGTTGCCGTTGAGGACATTACCGAGCCCCGGCGGCTTGAGGTCGATCTCGACTTCCCTCGGGAGTGGATCGAGTTCCTCGACCCCGCCGACCCGCAGCACCTCGTCCGGGCCGACCTGACCTGGCTGCTGTCCCGCTGGACCTGCGTGTTCGGCAAGACCTGCCACGGCATCATCGCCGGCCGGGCCAGCGACGGCTGCTGTTCGCACGGCGCGTTCTTCACCGACGCCGACGACGAGAAGCGGCTGCGCAACGCGGTCAAGACGCTGACACCGCAGACCTGGCAACACTTCCGGCGCGGATTCAAGAACTACACCGAGGTGGACACCATCGACGGGACCAACCCGGCCCGGCGTACCGCGACCCGCGAGGACGGGCCCTGCGTCTTCCTCAACGACGCGAACTTCGCCGGCGGCGGGGGCTGCGCGCTGCACGCCCAGGCGCTGCGCGACGGGGTACACCCGTTGGAGTACAAGCCGGACGTGTGCTGGCAGCTGCCGGTACGCCGGGACCAGGACTGGTCGAAGCGGCCGGACGGCTCGAAGGTGCTCATCTCCACGCTGACCGAGTTCGACCGGCGCGGCTGGGGTGAGGGCGGGCACGACCTGCACTGGTGGTGCACGTCGTCACCGGAGGCGCACGTGGGTGCGGAGCCGATGTTCCGCTCGTACGCGCCCGAGCTGACCGCACTGGTCGGTGGCGCCGCGTACGGGAAGCTGGCCGAGCTGTGCGAGGCGCGGCTGCGTACCGGCCTGGTGGCACCGCACCCGGCCAGCCCGACCGGGACGCCGGAGAGCTAGCGCGGCCGAAGGCCGCTCCTCCCGTGAGGATCAGCTAGCGGGTCACCAGTTCGTCTGGTAGCGCCGGGACGGGTTGAACTCCACGATCTGCACGTCCACGTCCGGGTGCGCCACCTTCATCGCGCGCAGCGCGGCCAACTGGTCCGGATCGGTGGTGACGATCTGGTACGGCTGCGGGTGCGCGAGGATGAACTGCACCAGCTTGTCCGGGGCGGGTCGCGGGCCGTCCGCCCACCAGCGCCAGGTCTGGATGCGCGGGTAGTCCCGCTCCAGTACGGCCACCCAGCTGGACAGCACCGGGTCGCCGCCGAACGTGGGCATCACGATGGTGGCCCGGCGCTGCGGATCGGGTACCCGCGCCACCACGTCCAGCACGGCGCCGGAGTCCTCGTACACCAGCTGGCCGGTCAGGTACAGCCGCCCCCGGCTGGGCTGCGTCACCGCCTTGGCCGGCGGGATCAGCGGCTGGATCGGGTTGAACACCTCGACCATGGCGAGGGTCAGCCCGAGCCCCGCGGCCACGGGCAGCACCCGGATCCGCAGCGAGCCGTTCTTCCAGGCGAGTACCGGCTCCGCGCGGCGGCCCAGCGCCGGGGCGATGCGGCGCAGCGCCAGCCCGACCATGACGACCAGCGCGATCGTGATGACGTGCAGCGTCTTCTCGTAGTAGTAGTCGGTGTGCAGCAGCGTGAGCCACTGGAAGTAGCCGACGGCGACCAGGTAGAAGGCGCACGAGCCGATGACCGCGCCGACCATCTGGGTCACCGGCGTCCACCACCGGCGGCCGGTGAGCAGGCCGGCCACCAGGATCCCGCCCAGCGCCAGCGGTACGCCGCCGCCCACCGGGTCCAGCGCGCCGGTGGCGTCCAGCGTGGCCGCGGCGCCCTGGTTCGCACGGATCCAGGCCACGTTGACGAGGATCGGGATCGCGCCGAGTACGCAGGCCACCACCGTGGTGCCCAGCGCCAGGAGCCAGCGCCGCCGGATCCGCCGGTGGTACACGAGCATCCAGAGCAGGGTGGCGCCCACGGTCACCGGCAGCGCGAAGTAATAGGTGTACGCGATCGCGACGTTCAGCGCGGCCAGCGCGGCGATCTGCTCCCCGGTGGCGGGCAGCGGGCGTACCAGCAGCGCGAACATCACCACGAGCAGGCCGAGGCAGACCTGCTCGGCCCAGAAGCCGGACTTGATGATCGTTTCCAGGTCGCCGAACACGAACAGGCCGGCCGCGAGCGCGGCGGTGGGCAGCGCCAGCCGCATGCTGACTCCGGGCCCGGCGATGCGGATGACCGCCCACGCCATGGCCGCGCAGACCAGCATCACGGTGGCCGTATCGAAGCGCAGGAACTGCGCCATCGAGGCGATCGCCGAGGGGCGGTGGGTGGTGGAGCTGAGAAAGTTCTGCAGCAGCGCCGCGACGAAGTGCCCGCCCTGCGGGTACACCTGGTAGCCGGGGGCGATCTCCGCGGCGCTGGCCAGGCGGTGCTGGAACACGTACCCGCCGATCCCGCGGATCGTGTCGTACAGCATGAAGTGCGCGCCACGGTCGCCGCCCTCGGACGCCTGCGCGAAGCGCGCGCTGAACAGGCCGCTGCGCCGCGGCCACCACAGCACGCCCCAGACCGAGACGGCGGCCAGCAGCGGCACCGAGTCGACCAGGCGGAGCCGGGCGGGCAGTTGCGGGGTACGCCGCAGCAGCGCGGCGAGGGCGATCAGCGCGGTGAACCCGACGCCCACGACGGGTACCGGTGACATCCGCCACGGCCACACCGAGAGCACCAGGCCGGCGGCGCAGGTCGCACCGAACAGCAGCGCGAAGGCCACCACGAGGCGGTCGAGCAGGTACGGCCCGCGCAGCAGCGAAGCGGTGGCGAGCAGGAGCAGCACCGGCAGCAGCCAGTCGACGCCGGCGAGCTGGCAGACCACCGGTACCACCCAGGCGGCCGCGAACGCGGCGGGCCAGGGCCACCAGGCCCGCCGGGTCCGCGCCTGCGCCGGTGTCCTGGCTGCTTCCGCAGCGACGGCCGCGCGCTGTTGCGTCTGCGTCATGGCGCCCCATGCTTCCAGACGGAGGGCTAGCTTAGGAACGGCACTCAGCGCCTCCGCCAATCGGGCGGCTCCTGCGACGTCCCCGGCTAGGGTTCGAACTTGTACCCTAGCCCGCGAACGGTGACGATGTAGCGCGGGGCGGACGGCTCCGGCTCGATCTTGGAACGCAGGCGTTTGACGTGCACATCCAGGGTCTTGGTATCCCCGACGTAGTCGGCTCCCCAAACCCGGTCGATGAGCTGGCCCCGGGTCAGTACCCGCCCCGCGTTGCGCAGCAGCATCTCCAGCAGCTCGAACTCCTTGAGCGGCAGCGGTACCCCCTCCCCGCTCACGGTCACCACGTGCCGCTCCACGTCCATCCGTACCGGCCCGGCGGCGAGCGTGGGCGGGGTCAGGTCGGTACTGTCGCCGGCCTGCCGGCGCAGTACCGCCCGGATCCGGGCGACAAGCTCGCGGGGCGAGTACGGCTTGGTGACGTAGTCATCGGCGCCGATCTCCAGGCCGACAACCTTGTCGATCTCGGAATCGCGGGCGGTGACCATGATGATCGGCACATTCGAGCGCGAACGGAGCTGCCGGCACACCTCCGTACCGGACATCTCAGGCAGCATCAGGTCAAGCAGCACGATGTCGGCACCGGTCCGGTCGAACTCCGTCAGCGCCCGGGTGCCGGTGGCCGCCACCGACACCTCGAAGCCTTCCTTCCGGAGCATGTAAGACAACGCGTCTGAGAATGACTCCTCATCCTCGACGACGAGCACCCGGGCCACTAGACGCTTCCCTTCCACGCTTCAGTCTTTGCGGGGATCTCAACCTTTGCGGGGATCTCAACCGACCCGGGTAGCGGCATGGCAGCGTCCGGGGGACGCGCGGGCAAGCGCAGGGTGAACGTCGATCCCTCGCCCACCGTGCTGGCGACCTCCACCTGCCCACCGTGGTTGGTCGCGATGTGTTTGACGATCGCCAGGCCCAGCCCGGTGCCGCCGGTGGCCCGCGAACGCGCCTTGTCCGCCCGGTAGAACCGCTCGAAGATCCGATCCAGGTCCTTGGGCTCGATCCCGATGCCCTCGTCCGCCACCGTGATCTCCACGAACTCCTCGCCCGCCTGGGCGTCGATGACGACCTGCGGCGGGGGCGCGGGCGGGTTGGCGTCCGGCGAGTACGCGATGGCGTTCTCCACCAGGTTCGCCACCGCGGTCATGAGCTGGCTCTCGCTGCCGTACACGGTCAGCCCGCGGGTACCGGTGAAGACGACCTCGATCTCCTTGGCCGAGGCGGCGGTACGGGTGCGGTCGGTGACCTCGGCCACGATCCGGTCCACCGCGACCGGCGCCGGCTCGGGCAGCGGCTCGCCGCCCTGCAGCCGGCCCAGCTCCAGCAGCTCGCTGACCAGCCGGCCCATCCGGGTGGACTCGTGGTGGATGCGCTCGGCGAAGCGGCGCGCGGCGGCCAGGTCGGCGTCCTCCGACTCGGTCGCCTCCAGCAGCGCCTCGGCGAGCAGTTGCAGCGCGCCGACCGGCGTTTTCAGCTCGTGGCTCACGTTCGCCACGAAGTCCCGCCGGACCCGGGCCACCCGGTGCGACTCGGTCACGTCGGCCGCCTCGACGGTCACGTGCCCGTCGCCCAGGGCCACCGCCCGGATGTGTACGCCCAGCGGGTCCCGCCCGTTCCCGCGCGGCAGGTCCAGCTCCACCTCGCGCCGGGTGCCCGTACGCCGGGCCTGGCCGGCCAGGGTACGCACGACGGTGTGGGCGACCAGCGGGCCGCTGGTACCGGACGGGCGCAGCAGGCCCATCTCCTTGGCGGCGGGGTTGGCGAGCACCGGCCGGTCGTCCGGGTCCAGCACGAGGACACCGACCCGCAGCGCGTCGAGGCTGCGCCGACCGAGTCCCTTCATCGACGGGTGACGGGGCACCGCGACCGGATCGGAGCCGTTCGCGGAAGTCGCCTGGTCGACCGACCGCGGGGCCGCGGACTCGGCCGTGCGCATCCTGAACCACTCCACGCCACGATCGTAGGTCGATTGTCTACCCGGCCAGCCAGCTCAGGCGGGACAAACAGGATCCGCGTCGTTTAATGTTCACCAACCGGCGGGGATGCGTTCACCGCTGTTCACCCCGTGGACGCCCGGCCCGCCTACGGTCACCGCCGTAACCTGAGCGCGGCCAGCGGCAACGCCCGCACGCCTCACGAGCCCCGGGAGCGACAGATGCGCGAGGAGTACCGAGCCGAACTGGCCGAGGTGACCCGCCTCCTGGTCAGCATGACCGAGCGGGTACGCGGCGCCATGGCCGACGCGACGCAGGCGCTGCTGTCCGCCGACCAGACGGGCGCGGAGCAGGTGGTCGCGAAGGACGCTGAGGTCGACGCGGAGTACCAGCAGGTGGAGGAGAGGGTCTACGACCTGCTCGCCCGGCAGCAGCCGGTGGTCGCCACCGACCTGCGCCTGGTGGTCACCGCCCTGCACGTGGCCGCCGACGTGGAGCGCATGGGCGACCTGGCCTGCCACGTCGCCAAGACCGCGCTGCGCCGGGTACCCGCGCTGGCCGTACCCGAGGAGCTGGTTCCGGTGGTGCGGGACATGGCCGGGGTGGCCGACCGGATGGCCGCGAAGATCGGCGAGGCGCTGGGGAACGCGGACGCCGCCCAGGCGGGGGAGTTGGAGCGGGACGACGACGCCGTGGACGAGCTGCACCGGCAGCTGTACGGTCTGCTGCTCGGCACGGCCTGGCGGCACGGGGTGGAGCAGGCGATCGACGGCGCGCTGCTCGGCCGCTGGTATGAGCGGTACGCCGACCACGCGGTGAACGCCGGTCACCAGGTGGTCTACCTGGTGACCGGCGAAGTGGCCGGGGACGCGACCGCCCCCGCCGTCTAGCGCGCGGGCAGTTTCAGTGGCCCTGGTTGGCGACGGCCGCGGCGGCCTCCACGGCGGCCGCCGGGTCGAGGTACTCGCCGCCGGGGGTGAGTGGGCGGAGCGTGCCCGGGTCGAGGTCGTACCGCAGCGGGATGCCGGTCGGGATGTTCAGCCCGGCGATCGCCTCGTCGGAGACCTGGTCCAGGTGCTTGACCAGCGCCCGCAGTGAGTTGCCGTGCGCGGCCACCAGGACGGTGCGCCCGTCGCGCAGGTCCGGCACGATCGCGTCGTACCAGTACGGCAGGGTGCGCAGCAGCACGTCCTTGAGGCACTCGCTGCGCGGCTTCAGCTCCGGCGGCAGCGCGGCGTACCGCGGGTCGGCGGCCTGCGAGAACTCGTCGTCGTCCGCGATCGGCGGTGGGGGTACGTCGTACGAGCGGCGCCAGAGCATGAACTGCTCCTCGCCGTACTGCTCCAGAGTCTGCTTCTTGTTCTTGCCCTGTAGCGCGCCGTAGTGCCGCTCGTTCAGCCGCCAGTGGCGGCGCACCGGGATCCAGTGCCGGTCGCAGCCGTGCAGGGCAAGCTCGGCGGTGCGGATCGCGCGGCGCAGTACCGACGTGTGCACCACGTCGGGCAGCAGCTCCACGGCGCGCAGCAGTTCGCCGCCGCGGCGCGCCTCCTCCTCGCCGCGTACCGACAGGTCCACGTCGACCCAGCCGGTGAACAGGTTCTTCGCGTTCCATTCGCTCTCGCCGTGGCGGAGCAGCACGAGGGTGCCCAGGCGCTCACTCATGCCCCAATCCTGCCGGATCGAGCCGCGCCGCCCGTGACGAGGGCCACCAGCGAAATCCGGTATCCGCCTGATCGATGAGCCACTAGGTTGGCGTAAGGCACGAGACAGTGATCAGGCGTTACGACCCGGGGTGTACGCGTGCGCGGTTGGCTGCGACAGACGGCCGGCGGCCTGCCGGCGGGCTTCTGGTACCTGTGGACCGGGACCCTGGTCAACCGGCTCGGCTCGTTCGTTCTGATCTTCCTCGCCATCTACCTGACCCGGGTCCGCGGCTTCTCCACCAGCTACGCCGGCCTGGTGCTCGGCCTCTACGGCGCGGGCGGCGCGATCGGCACGCTCACCGGCGGCGTACTGGCCGACCGCTGGGGACGGCGGCGCACGCTGCTGCTGTCGTACCTGTCCGGCGCCGGCTGCATGGTCACCCTGGGACTGCTGCGCGACCGGTACGCGATCGCGCTGGGTGCCGCGCTGCTGGGCTGCGCCAGCGAGCTGGCGCGGCCGGCGTTCTCCGCGTTCGTCGTGGACCTCGTGCCGGAGCGGGACCGGCTGCGCGCGTTCACCCTCAACTACTGGGCGATCAACCTCGGCTTCTCCTGCGCCGCCGTGCTCGCCGGGCTGGCCGCGTCCGTGCACTACAGCGTGCTGTTCGCGGTGGACGCGGGTACCACGCTGGTCACCGCGGGCATCGTGCTGACCCGGGTACGCGAGCCGCGGCGGCCGGTCCGCGCGACGGCCGGGGTACGCCCGGACGGGCTGGGTACGGTCTTCCGGGACCGGGTGTTCCTCGCCTTCGTCGGGCTGAACCTGCTGCTCGCCCTGATCTTCATGCAGCACCTGTCGATGCTGCCGGTGGCGATGGGCCACGACGGGCTCACCCCGGCCACGTACGGTCTGGTGATCGCGCTCAACGGGGTGCTGATCGTGCTCGGCCAGCTGTTCGTGCCGCGGCTGATCGGGCACCACGACCGTGCCCGGGTGCTGGCCCTGGCCGCGCTGGTGACCGGCCTCGGCTTCGGGCTGACCACGTTCACCCACACCGCCCCGCTGTACGCGCTCACCGTGCTGATCTGGACGCTCGGCGAGATGCTCAACTCGCCGTCGACCGCGACCACGCTGGCCACCCTCTCGCCCGCCGCGCTGCGCGGCCGGTACCAGGGCGTGTTCTCGCTGTCCTGGTCGGGTGCGTCGTTCGCGGCGCCGGTGCTCGGCGGCCTGGTCCAGCAGCATCTGGGCTGGCCCGCGCTGTGGCTGGGCGGCGCGGCCATCGGTGCGGTCACGGCCGCCGGCCACCTGCTGTCCGGCCCGGCCC
>DATEJJ010000434.1:0-9128 GCA_035278125.1 Rugosimonospora sp. | reverse complement strand
ATCACAGCCGGACCCGGCACGACCGGAGGGGGCGCGGACGGCGGCCAACCGGGGGCCGCCCAACCGGCCGGCGGCCCCTGCGGATACCAACCAGGCCCAGGCCGCCCGGGCCACGGCCCAGCAGGTCCGGGCGGGCTGGGGGCAGGCCCGGGCTGGCCGGGCCACTGCGAGGGCTGACCCGAGGACCCAGGTTGGCCAGGGGACTCAGGTTGGCCAGGGGACCCAGGTTGGCTGGGGGATGCGGGCTGGCCAGGCCAGGATGGGTAGCCGGACGCGGAAGGGGGGCCAGTGCCGGGCCCGGACCAGACGGTCTGCCCGTTCGGCGCTGACCCCGGCCCGGCCGAAGGCCCCGGGCCGGGCCCCTCGGCGGTCGCCTCCGGCGACCCCGACCCCTGGTCAGCGCGGTCGCCGTACGGGAGCCACGGCTCCGGCCGAGCCCAAGGCGTAGGCTCCGGCACCCCACCCCCCTCACTCACCGCGCCCACCTCCCGCCGCACGAGATCTTGTAGGAAACGACATCAGATCCGATGTCAACGACGACAAGATCCGCTCCGCGACAGGGCACGTCAGTTCACCGTGGGGCCGAAGTCGTGGCCGGAGTTCCGGGCCAGGTGGAGCAGGCCGATGATGGTGGCGATGACCAGGGCGGTCGCGGCCAGGACGATGCCCACCCAGGCGAGCGCCACGCCCACCCGCAGGGCCCGGCTCCCGGTCAGGAAGCCGCCGGCGGCGACCATCTCGGCGCGCCCCTGCCGGGCCAGCACCAGCGCGAGCGTGGCCGGGACCAGGCCGCCGACGAAGAAGCCGGTCAGCGCCGCCACGATGCCCAGGGCGAGGACCGCGCCCGCCTTGGTGGAGCGGACCGGGTCAGGGTCGAGCGGGTGCCGCACCGGCACGGACACGTCCATCACGCCCCCATCGAATACGCCGCGGCGGAGCCGCACAACCCGTGAGGATCAGAGGAGGGGCCCCGGGCAGCAGCCCGAGGCCCCGATCCCGTCGTCATCCCTAGCGGAAGGACCCCAGATCAAAATCATCCAGCGGTACCGCGTGCCCGCTGGCCGGACCGAAGCCGTAGTCGGTCTCGGCGTACCCGGTCATCGAGTACACCTTGGCCTTGGCCTCCTCGGTCGGCTCGACCCGGATGTTGCGGTACTTGGAGATGCCGGTACCGGCCGGGATGAGCTTACCGATGATCACGTTCTCCTTCAGGCCGATCAGCGAGTCGCTGCGGGCGTGGATGGCCGCGTCCGTCAGTACCCGGGTCGTCTCCTGGAAGGAGGCCGCCGACAGCCACGACTCGGTGGCCAGCGACGCCTTCGTGATGCCCATGAGCACCGGCCGGCCGGCCGCGGGCTCGCCGCCCTCGGCCACGATCCGCCGGTTCTCGGCCTCGAAGTGCGCCCGGTCCACCAGCACGCCGGGCAGGAACTCGGTCGCGCCCGAATCGATGATCGTGACGCGCTTGAGCATCTGCCGGATGATGATCTCGATGTGCTTGTCGTGGATCTGTACGCCCTGCGACCGGTACACCTCCTGGACCTCCTGGGTCAGGTGCACCTGCACCGCCCGGGGGCCCAGCACGCGCAGCAGCTCGTGCGGGTCGATGGTGCCCTCGGTCAGCTTCTCGCCGACCTGCACGTGGTCACTGTCGGCCACCCGCAGGCGTACCCGCTTCGAGATCTTGTCGTGCACGATCTCGTCGCTGCCGTCGTCCGGTACGATCACGATCTTCCGCGACCGGTCACCGTCCTCGATGCGTACCCGCCCGGCGGTCTCCGCGATCGGCGCCTTGCCCTTGGGTACCCGCGCCTCGAAGATCTCCTGCACACGCGGCAGGCCCTGGGTGATGTCCTCACCCGCGACGCCACCGGTGTGGAAGGTACGCATGGTCAGCTGGGTACCCGGCTCACCGATCGACTGGGCGGCGATGATGCCGACCGCCTCGCCGACGTCCACGGTCTTGCCGGTCGGCAGCGAGCGGCCGTAGCACGCCGCGCAGACGCCCAGCTTCGACTCGCAGGTGAGCACGCTGCGCACCCGGACGTTCTCCCCGCCCGCGGCGACCAGCCGGTCCACCAGGATCGAGTTGAGGTCGTCGCCGCGACGCGCGACGATCTTCCCGCTCCCGTCCTTGATGTCGTCGGCCAGGGTACGGGCGTGTACCCCGGTCTCCGCGTGCTCGTGTACCGCGAGCTGCCCGTCGACCTGCTGCCCGACCTGCATGGTGATGGCCCGGTCGGTACCGCAGTCCTCCTCGCGGATGATCACGTCCTGCGACACGTCCACCAGGCGCCGGGTGAGGTACCCGGAGTCGGCGGTACGCAGCGCCGTGTCGGCCAGACCCTTGCGGGCACCGTGCGTGGCGATGAAGTACTCCAGCACCGACAGGCCCTCGCGGAACGAGGACTTGATCGGACGCGGGATGATCTCGCCCTTCGGGTTGGCCACCAGGCCACGGATGGCCGCGATCTGGCGCAGCTGGAGCAGGTTACCGCGGGCACCCGAGTTGATCATCATCCACAGCGGGTTCTCCTGCGGCAGCGCGCTCTCCAGCTCCTTGGTGACCTCCGCGGTCGCCTTGGTCCAGATCTCGATCAGCTCGCCGCGCCGCTCCTCGGCCGTCATCAGACCGCGCTGGTACTGCTTGTCGATCCGCTCGGCTTCCTTCTCGTACCGCTCCAGGATCTCCCGCTTGCGCGGCGGCTGGATCACGTCCTCGATGCCGATCGTCACGCCGGACCAGGTGGCCCAGTGGAAGCCGGCCTCCTTCAGCGCGTCCAGCGTGGCGGCCAGGGCGACCTTCGGGAACCGCTCGGCGAGGTCGTTGACGATCGCCGAGAGCTGACCCTTGCGGATCTCGTAGTTCACGAAGCGGTACCCGTTGGGCAGGGTCTCGTTGAACAGCACCCGGCCGAGCGTGGTGTCCACCACCAGCGCCTGGCCCGGCTCCCAGTCCTCCACCGGCCCCTGCCACGGCTCGCCGCCGACCCCGTTGTCCACCTCGACCACGCTGGCCAGGCGGATCTTCACCGGTGCCTGCAGGTGCAGCTCGCCGTTGTCGTACGCCATCCGCGCCTCGGCGTCGGAGCTGAACGCGCGGCCCGCGCCCTTCTCGCCCTCGCGCAGGTGGGTCAGGTGGTACAGGCCGATGACCATGTCCTGGGTGGGCATGGTGACCGGCTTGCCGTCGGCCGGCTTGAGGATGTTGTTCGAGGACAGCATCAGGATCCGCGCCTCGGCCTGCGCCTCGGCGGACAGCGGCACGTGTACCGCCATCTGGTCGCCGTCGAAGTCCGCGTTGAACGCGGTACAGACCAGCGGGTGGATCTGGATCGCCTTGCCCTCGACCAGCTGCGGCTCGAACGCCTGGATACCCAGCCGGTGCAGGGTCGGCGCCCGGTTGAGCAGCACCGGGTGCTCGCCGATGACCTCTTCCAGCACGTCCCACACGACCGGCCGCTGCCGCTCGACCATCCGCTTCGCGGACTTGATGTTCTGCGCGTGGTTGAGGTCGACCAGGCGCTTCATCACGAACGGCTTGAACAGCTCCAGCGCCATCTGCTTGGGCAGGCCGCACTGGTGCAGCTTGAGCTGCGGGCCGACCACGATCACGGAACGGCCGGAGTAGTCCACGCGCTTGCCCAGCAGGTTCTGCCGGAACCGGCCCTGCTTGCCCTTGAGCATGTCGGACAGCGACTTGAGCGGCCGGTTGCCCGGGCCGGTCACCGGACGCCCGCGGCGGCCGTTGTCGAACAGCGCGTCGACGGCCTCCTGCAGCATCCGCTTCTCGTTGTTGACGATGATCTCGGGCGCGCCCAGGTCGATCAGCCGCTTGAGCCGGTTGTTCCGGTTGATCACGCGGCGGTACAGGTCGTTCAGGTCGCTGGTGGCGAACCGGCCACCGTCGAGCTGCACCATCGGGCGCAGGTCCGGCGGGATCACCGGTACGCAGTCGAGCACCATGCCCAGCGGCGAGTTCGAGGTGTTCAGGAACGCCGCGACGACCTTGAGCCGCTTGAGTGCGCGGATCTTCCGCTGCCCCTTGCCGGAGCGGATCGTCTCGCGCAGGTTCTCGGCCTCGGCGTCCAGGTCCATGTTCTCGATCAACGCCTTGATCGACTCGGCACCCATGCCGCCGCTGAAGTACTCCCCGTACCGGTCGCGCAGCTCGCGGTACAGCAGCTCATCCGTGATCAGCTGCTTGGACTCCAGCTTCCGGAACGTGTCGAGCACCTCGTCCAGGCGGTCGATCTCGCGCTGCGCCCGGTCGCGGATCTGGCGCATCTCGCGCTCGCCAGCCTCCTTGACCTTGCGCCGCACGTCCGCCTTGGCGCCCTCGGCCTCCAGTTCGGCGAGGTCCTGCTCCAGCTTGGCGGCCCGCTTCTCGATCTCCGAGTCGCGCGCGTTCTCCGCGTGCCGCTTCTCCGCGCCGATCTCGCTCTCCACCGTCGACATGTCCCGGTGGCGCGCCTCGGTGTCCACCCCGGTGACCACGTACGACGCGAAGTAGATGATCTTCTCAAGATCCTTCGGCGCGAGATCCAGCAGGTAACCCAGCCGGCTGGGTACACCCTTGAAGTACCAGATGTGAGTCACGGGCGCGGCCAGTTCGATGTGCCCCATCCGCTCCCGGCGCACCTTGGCCCGAGTCACCTCGACGCCACACCGCTCGCAGATGATCCCCTTGAACCGGACACGCTTGTACTTCCCGCAGTAGCACTCCCAGTCCCGAGTAGGCCCGAAGATCTTCTCGCAGAACAGGCCGTCCTTCTCGGGCTTCAAAGTGCGGTAGTTGATCGTCTCGGGCTTCTTGACCTCGCCATGCGACCACTGGCGGATGTCGTCAGCCGTCGCCAGGCCAATACGCAACTCATCGAAGAAGTTGACGTCAAGCACCTATGTATTCCTCACGTTGCGGTTGCCGCTTAGTCGCTGTTGGGGTTTTCGTGGCGGGGTGCCCACTCCGGGCGCTTGATCCCGCCGCGGTCACCCCGCTCCGAAACCCAAATCCATCAGACTTCCTCGACGCTGCTCGGCTCTCGCCTCGACAGGTCGATGCCCAACTCCTCGGCTGCCCGGAAGACCTCGTCGTCGGTCTCCCGCATCTCCAGCGCCACCCCGTCGCTACTCAGCACCTCGACATTGAGGCACAGCGACTGGAGCTCCTTCAGCAGCACCTTGAAACTCTCAGGGATGCCCGGCTCGGGAATGTTCTCGCCCTTGACGATCGCCTCGTATACCTTCACCCGGCCGAGTACGTCGTCGGACTTGATGGTCAGCAGCTCCTGCAGCGCGTACGCCGCGCCGTAAGCCTGCATCGCCCAGCACTCCATCTCGCCGAAGCGCTGGCCACCGAACTGCGCCTTACCGCCCAGCGGCTGCTGGGTGATCATCGAGTACGGCCCGGTGGAGCGCGCGTGGATCTTGTCGTCCACCAGGTGGTTCAGCTTCAGGATGTAGATGTAACCGATCGCGATCGGGTCCGGCAGCGGCTCGCCCGAGCGCCCGTCGAACAGCCGCGCCTTGCCGCTCGCCCCGACCAGCTGCACGCCGTCGCGGTTGGGCAGGGTGGCGTCGAGCAGACCGGCGATCTCCTCTTCCTTCGCACCGTCGAAGACCGGGGTACCCACGTTGGTGTCCGGCACGGACTCGTCGGCGCCGATGGACCTCAGCGCCCGCTTCCAGCCGGCGTCCTCACCGTCGATCTTCCAGCCCGTCTTGGCCACCCAGCCGAGGTGCGTCTCCAGGATCTGGCCGACGTTCATCCGGCTCGGTACGCCCAGCGGGTTGAGCACGATGTCGACGGGCGTGCCGTCCTCCAGGAACGGCATGTCCTCGACCGGAAGGATCTTGGAGATGACGCCCTTGTTGCCGTGGCGCCCGGCCAGCTTGTCGCCGTCCTGGATCTTCCGCTTCTGCGCCACGTACACGCGCACCAGCTCGTTCACGCCCGGCGACAGCTCGTCGCCGTCCTCCCGGGAGAACGTGCGTACCCCGATGACCGTCCCGTTCTCGCCGTGCGGCACCTTCAGCGAGGTGTCGCGGACCTCCCGCGCCTTCTCGCCGAAGATCGCGCGCAGCAGGCGCTCCTCCGGGGTCAGCTCCGTCTCGCCCTTGGGCGTGACCTTGCCGACCAGGATGTCGCCCGGTACCACCTCGGCGCCGATCCGGATGATGCCCCGCTCGTCGAGATCAGCCAGCATCTCCTCCGACACGTTGGGGATGTCCCGGGTGATCTCCTCCGGGCCCAGCTTGGTGTCGCGCGCGTCGACCTCGTGCTCCTCGATGTGGATCGAGGTGAGGACGTCGTTCTGCACCAGCTTCTGGGACAGGATGATCGCGTCTTCGTAGTTGTGCCCCTCCCACGGCATGAACGCCACGAGCAGGTTGCGCCCGAGCGCCATCTCGCCGTCGTCGGTGCACGGCCCGTCGGCAATGACCTGGCCGGCCTCGACCCGGTCACCCTCGAAGACCACCGGCTTCTGGTTCACGCAGGAGCCGGCGTTGGAGCGGCGGAACTTGTGCAGCAGGTACGTGCGGCGGTGGCCGTCGTCCTGGTGCACCGTCACGTAGTCGGCGCACAGGTCCTCGACCACGCCGCTGACCTCGGCGACCACCACGTCACCGGCGTCGACCGCGGCGCGGTACTCCATGCCGGTACCGACCAGCGGCGCCTCGCTCTTGATCAGCGGTACCGCCTGGCGCTGCATGTTCGCGCCCATCAGCGCCCGGTTGGCGTCGTCGTGCTCCAGGAACGGGATCATGGCGGTCGCCACCGACACCATCTGGCGCGGGGAGACGTCCATGTAGTCCACGGCGTTCGGGGCCACGGCCTCGAACTCACCGCCCTTGCGGCGCACCAGCACGCGGTCCTCGGCGAACCGGCCGTCGCCCATCAGCGGGGCGTTGGCCTGCGCGATGACGTGCCGGTCCTCCTCGTCCGCGGTCAGGTAGTCGATCTGGTCGGTCGCCCGGCCCTCGACCACCTTCCGGTACGGCGTCTCGATGAAGCCGAACGGGTTGACCCGGGCGAAGGTGGACAGCGCTCCGATCAGGCCGATGTTCGGGCCCTCCGGCGTCTCGATCGGACACATCCGCCCGTAGTGCGACGGGTGCACGTCACGCACCTCGAAGCCGGCCCGCTCCCGGGACAGACCACCCGGTCCCAGCGCCGAGAGGCGCCGGCGGTGGGTCAGGCCGGCCAGCGGGTTGGTCTGGTCCATGAACTGCGACAGCTGGGAGGTACCGAAGAACTCCTTGATCGCCGCCACCACGGGCCGGATGTTGATCAGGGTCTGCGGCGTGATCGCCTCGACGTCCTGGGTCGTCATCCGCTCGCGGACCACCCGCTCCATGCGGGACAGCCCGACCCGTACCTGGTTCTGGATCAGCTCGCCCACGGTACGCAGGCGCCGGTTGCCGAAGTGGTCGATGTCGTCGGCCTCGTACCCCTCCTCGCCGGTGTGCAGCTTGCAGAGGTACTCGACCGTGGCGACGATGTCGTCCTCGGTCAGTACGCCGGTCGTGATCGGTACGCCGACCTCGAGCTTCTTGTTGAACTTGTACCGGCCGACCTTGGCGACGTCGTACCGCTTCGGGTTGAAGAACAGGTTGTCCAGGAGGGTCTGCGCGTTCTCCCGCGTCGGCGGCTCACCCGGCCGCAGCTTGCGGTAGATGTCGAGCAGCGCCTCATCCTGGCCGGCGATGTGGTCCTTCTCCAGGGTCGTCATCATCAGCTCGGACCAGCCGAACCGCTCCCGGATCCGTTCGTTGGTCCAGCCGATCGCCTTGAGCAGGACGGTCACCGCCTGGCGGCGCTTGCGGTCGATACGGACGCCGACCGTGTCGCGCTTGTCGATGTCGAACTCCAGCCAGGCACCCCGGCTCGGGATGACCTTGACGCTGGAGAGATCGCGGTCAGAGGTCTTGTCCGGCTGCTTGTCGAAGTACACGCCCGGAGACCGGACGAGCTGGCTGACCACGACGCGCTCGGTGCCGTTGATGATGAACGTCCCCTTGGGGGTCATCATCGGGAAGTCACCCATGAACACCGTCTGGCTCTTGATCTCGCCGGTGGTGTGGTTGGTGAACTCCGCGGTCACGAACAGCGGCGCGCAGTACGTCAGATCCTTCTCCTTGCACTCCTCGATGGAGGCTTTGACCTCATCGAAGCGCGGCGCGGAGAAGGAGAGAGACATCGTGCCGGAGAAATCCTCAATGGGACTGATTTCGTCGAGGATCTCCGCGAGGCCCGAGCGGGCATGCGGATCATCAGCCGAACGCGTCGCCCATGCCTCGTTGCCGACCAACCAGTCGAAGGACTCGGTTTGGATGGCGAGGAGGTTGGGGACCTCGAGGTGTTCCGTGATCCTGCCGAAAGAGATCCGGCGGGGGGCGAATGCGCTCGACGTGCGGCTGGTCTTCGCAGGGCGGGAAGCTGGCAAGATGCGTCCTTCCGAGGACCGGTGGTGCAGAACGGCCGTTACGCGTGCACTCCGAAGGGCCCGCTCCAAATTACCCGAAACGGACAATCTAGACGGGGCCTAAGTCGGAAGGCAGCGCAAACTAGCAGTGTAGCCGAAAGGCTAACCGCTGTCTAGCCACCACCGCATGGTCGCCCGAACGGGCCTCTCGGGGGTCAGATCCCGAGGCCGCATGCCTTGGTGGAGCGCATTCGCGGAAGCGTTGCGCAATCAGCGTGCACGGCGCGTACCGGCCTCGTCAAGGGCTTCGACACGGGTGGGATTCGCGTCGCGCAGATACCGACCGGGCGATCAGCCCGAAACTGGACAAAGGTCTTGTTCTGGAAGGGGTCGAGCGGCCACCCCGGCATCCGGGATGGCCGCTCGCAGCCGTGCGTACCCGCGAAGTTACTTCAGGCTGACCTTGGCGCCCTCGGCCTCGAGCTTCGCCTTGGCCTTCTCGGCGTTCTCCTTGTTGGCCTTCTCCAGGACCGGCTTCGGCGCGGCCTCGACGAGGTCCTTCGCCTCCTTCAGGCCCAGGCCGGTCAGCTCGCGTACCACCTTGATCACCTGGATCTTCTTGCCGCCGTCGGCCTCAAGGACGACGTCGAACTCGTCCTTCTCCTCCTCGGCCGGCGCGGCGGCGGCGCCGGCGCCCGGCAG
>DATEJJ010000433.1:0-2333 GCA_035278125.1 Rugosimonospora sp. | reverse complement strand
GGCGCAGCAGCTCGCGCAGGGCCTCGCGGAGGCTGCCCCCGGCGAGTACCCGCGCACCGACCTCGTCCACCGCGGCCCGCACGTCGTACGGCGGGGCCAGCGGGTCGGGTCCGCCGTTCCAGGCCCCGTAGCGGAACCGGTTCCCGGGCACGATCAGTCCCGGCCGCTGTACAGGGTGCGACCGTCGTCGGTGACGGCCTTGGACAGCCGGCGGGTCAGGTGCAGCCCCTCCAGCGCGAACTCCACGCCGGCGGCGGCCTGGCCCCGGGTGGGCGCGTCGCCCATGCCCAGCCGGTCGAGCACCTTGGCCAGCCCGGGCACGGTACCCACCTGGCGCAGCAGTTCCTCGGCGCCGACCAGCTCGCCGGTCTCGATGATGTCCCCCTCGGCCACCAGCTCGGTGAAGCCGGACAGGTCCAGCCCGGCCAGCCGGGCGCGGAAGGTCTCCGCCGTGGCCGTACGCAGCAGGTGGGCCAGGATCTCGATCTCGCGGCCCTCCTCGCCGCTCTCGAACTCCACCTTGCCCCGCAGCGTGCTGGTCACCGAGGTGGCGTCCCCGATCCGGGCCACCGCCTCGGGCTCGCGCAGCAGGCCGGAGCGGCGCAGGGCGGAGGCGGCCACGGTCTCCGCCGCCGCGATCGCGAACCGGGCGGACACGCCGGAGCGGCTGTCCACCGACGGCGATTCCCGGACGTCCCGGGTGAACCGGGCGAGTACCTCGACCACGTGCTCGGGTACCTCCGCCACCAGTTCGGCCTCCTGCATGATGAGGTCGGTCTCCAGGCTCAGGTCGAGCGGGTAGTGGGTGCGGATCTCGGCGCCGAACCGGTCCTTGAGCGGCGTGATGATGCGCCCCCGGTTGGTGTAGTCCTCCGGGTTGGCGCTGGCCACCAGGAGCAGGTCCAGCGGCAGCCGCAGCTGGTACCCGCGCACCTGGATGTCGCGCTCCTCCAGCACGTTGAGCAGCGAGACCTGGATCCGCTCGGCGAGGTCGGGCAGCTCGTTCACGGCGAAGATGCCCCGGTTGGTACGGGGTACGAGTCCAAAGTGGATGGTCTCCGGGTCGCCGAGGGTACGCCCCTGGGCCACCCGGATCGGGTCGACGTCACCGATCAGGTCACCCACGCTGGTGTCCGGCGTGGCCAGCTTCTCCCCGTACCGCAGGGAGCGGTGCAGCCAGGTCACCTGCAGCGCGTCGCCCAGCTCGGCGGCCAGGCGCAGCGAGGCCGGAGTGATCGGGTGGAAGGGGTGCTCGTTCAGCTCCGAGCCGGCGATCACCGGCGTCCACTCGTCGAGCAGCGCGGCAAGGGAGCGCATCACCCGGGTCTTGCCCTGCCCGCGCTCGCCGAGCAGCACCATGTCGTGGCCGGCCAGCAGGGCGCGCTCCACCTCGGGGAGCACGGTGTCCTCGTACCCGACGACGCCCGGGAAGCGGGGGGCGCCGTCGCGGAGGCGAGCCAGGAGGTTGTCGCGCAGCTCCTGCTTGACCGTGCGGTACCGGTGCCCGGCGGCGCGCAGCTCCCCCGCGGTGGTGGGCAGGTCGGCCGGGGGCGGGGGCACCATCGTCTCTGACGCGTCTGTCACCAGTCGACGCTAGCGCGCCAGGCAGCCCGGCTGCACCAGCAGCTCACTCGCCACCAGCCTGTACCCGCATCAGGAGAGCCACCAGTACCAGTACCGCCACGAGCAGTGCGACCAACCGGCGCCGGCGACGCGCTTCGTACGCGTGCCACCACGCGATGGCCGCCTCCGCCACCGGGCCCACCTCCACCCGGATGGTGGTACGCAGGTACGGGGCCAGGCGCACCGCCGTACTCGACCAGATCTGGTGCGCGTAGTCCGGCCGCCAGACCTCGATCTCGCCGTACCACTCGTCCTGCTGCGGCGCCCACATGCGCTCCGCCTCGTGCCCGCGTATCCGGCGCACCAGCGCGCGGCGCAGGTACTCGTCGGCGGCGCGGGCCTGGCCGAGGCGGGTACGCCGCAGCTCCAGCCAGGCCCAGCGCCGGGCCACGTCGGAGAGCACCTCCGGGTACAGCAGGTCGCCGTCGTGCTCGTCACCCACCGCGCTGACCGCCTCGTCGCGCAGCGAACCGAGGTGCCGGGCGACGAACGCAACGTAGCCGTCCGGAGGTTCGAGTGCCATGCGCGGGAGCAGTGGGGGCACTCTGCCATCCTCGCCGCACCGCGCCCGGGTTGTCACCCGGTGACGCTCGGTTCAGCGACGCTTGTTCCCGTCCAGCCCCTTGTCCAGGCCCGCCCGGCGCAGCGCGTCGGCCATGGCACCGCCACCGAACCCGCCGGAGCCACCGCCCGAGCGGCCCCCGCCGCCC
>DATEJJ010000432.1:0-2820 GCA_035278125.1 Rugosimonospora sp. | reverse complement strand
CGGCGGCGGGTGCGCGGCCAGCCGCCCGGTGGCCGCCGCGAGCAGCAGCCCGGCCAGCGGCGTCGCCAGCAGCGCCAGCACCACCTGGGTCTCGGGGTCGCCGAAGCGGCAGTTGAACTCGATGACCTTCGGCCCGTCCGGGGTCAGCGCGAGCCCCACGTAGAGCAGGCCGGCGAAGGGCGTGCCCTGCCCGCGCATGTGCGCCAGGGTCGGCCGCACCACCCGGGCCAGCACATCGTCCACAAGGGACGGTTGCGCCCAGGGCAGCGGCGCGTACGCGCCCATGCCGCCCGTGTTCGGCCCGGCGTCGCCGTCCCCGATCCGCTTGAAGTCCTGCGCCGGCAGCAGCGGTACCGCCGCCTCGCCGTCGCACACCACGAACAGCGACACCTCCGGCCCGGACAGGTACTCCTCCACCACCACCCGGCCGCAGCGCGCCGCGTGCGCCAGCGCGGCAGCCCGGTCCTCGGTGACCACCACGCCCTTGCCCGCCGCCAGCCCGTCGTCCTTCACCACGTACGGCGCCCCGAACTCGTCCAGCGCCGCCGCCACCTCGGCCGCGGTGGTACAGGCACGCGAGCGCGCCGTGGGTACGCCCGCCGCCGCCATCACCGACTTGGCGAACTCCTTCGAGCCCTCCAGCCGCGCCGCCGCCGCGGACGGCCCGAAGCAGGCGATGCCCTTGGCCCGGATCGCGTCCGCCGCACCGGCCACCAGCGGCGCCTCCGGCCCCACCACGACCAGATCCGCGCCCAGCTCCACGGCGAGCCCGGCCAGACCATCCACATCGGACAGATCCGCCGGCAGTACCCGCGCCAGCTGGGCGATGCCCGGGTTGCCGGGCGCGCAGTACAGCTCGGTCACGGCAGCGTCGGCGGACAGCGCGGTGGCGAGCGCGTGCTCGCGACCGCCCGAGCCGAGCAGCAGTACCTTCACGCTTCTCCCTGGGGCAGCAGGTCGTGGCGGACCACGTTCTCCTCGCGGCCCGGGCCCACGCCGATCACGCTCACCCGGGCGCCGCACAGCTCCTCGACGCGGCGCGCGTACCGCTGCGCGTTGGCCGGCAGATCCTCGAAGGCGCGGGCCTTGGAGATGTCCTCCCACCAGCCGTCCAGCTCCTCGAAGACCGGCGTGGCGTGGTGGAAGGCGGTCTGCGTCATCGGCATCTCGGCCAGCGTCTCACCGTCCACCTGGTACCCGACGCAGATCGGCACCTTCTCCAGCCCGGACATCACGTCCAGCTTCGTGACCACCAGGTCGGTGATGCCGTTGACCCGCACCGCGTACCGGCCGACCACCGCGTCGAACCAGCCGCAGCGCCGCTCCCGGCCGGTGGTGGTGCCGTACTCGACGCCCACCTTGCGCAGGTGCGCGCCGTTCTCGTCGAACAGCTCGGTCGGGAACGGCCCCGCCCCCACCCGCGTCGTGTACGCCTTGATCACGCCGATCACCTGCGAGATGCGGGTCGGCGGGATGCCCGAGCCGACGCACGCGCCCCCCGCCGTCGGGTTGGACGACGTCACGAACGGGTACGTGCCGTGGTCCACGTCGAGCAGGGTGGCCTGCGCCCCCTCCAGCAGTACCGTCTCGCCGCGCTCCAGTGCGTTGCCGAGGATCAGCCGGGTGTCCGCGATGTACGGGCGCAGCCGTTCGGTGTACTCCAGGTACTCGTCCACCACGGCGGACACGTCCAGCGCCTTGCGGTTGTACACCTTGACCAGGATCTGGTTCTTCTCCCGGAGCACCATCTCCAGCTTCTTGCGCAGGATGCCCGGGTCCAGCAGGTCCTGCACGCGGATGCCGACCCGCGCCACCTTGTCCCCGTACGCCGGCCCGATGCCGCGCCCGGTGGTGCCGATCCGCGCCGAGCCCAGGTAGCGCTCCACCACCCGGTCCAGGGCACGGTGGTGCGGCATGATCAGGTGGGCGTCCGCCGAGATCAGCAGCTTGTCGCAGGACACGCCGCGCTCCGCGAGCCCGTCGATCTCCCCGATCAGCACCTTCGGGTCGATCACCACGCCATTGCCGATGACCGGCGTACAGCCCGGGGTGAGCACGCCCGAGGGCATCAGGTGCAGCGCGTACTTGCTCCCGTCCGGCGTGATCACGGTGTGTCCGGCGTTGTTGCCGCCCTGGTAGCGGACGACGTAGCTGACCCGACCGCCGAGCAGGTCGGTAACCTTGCCTTTGCCCTCGTCGCCCCACTGGGCGCCGATGAGCACGATTGCTGGCATTCTGCATCGCCTCCAGGGCCTGCGGTCCCCATTGCCGAGTAACCCCGGGATGCCAGGCTAACGCAGAACGCCGAGGTCGACCGACAGGAGGGCACGTGGCAGACGTGGTGCTGCTCTCGTTCGAGGACCCCACGGCACCGTCCGCGTCCGGCTGCGGTGCCTGCGGCATCGGGGGTACGGGCTGCCCACCGTCCCCGTGCACCCGGCCGAGCGCCGCGGTGCTCGCCTGCCGGGACGCGCTGGTCGCGGACGGCGCCTCGGTGGACCTGGTGACCGTGGGTGAGGACACCGAGATCGACGCGGTACTCACGCGGCTGGACGGACCGGCGCGCCCCGACGGCCTGCGCTGGCCAGCACCGGACGGTACCCGCCTGGTCGTGGCCAGCGCCGTGGACGGCCAGCTGCGCGCGGTACTGCGCCGGATGGTGCGCCGGTACGCGCCGCCGCCCAGCCGCCGCCCGACCGCTATGTCAGCAGCAGGAAGCGTCACGCCCGCATTGTCTGCCTTGATGCGCGCGTCGTCCCAGCGCTTAATCTTGCCGAGGAAGATGTCTGCAATCACGTCCGGCGAAAACTTCAAGGGTTG
>DATEJJ010000431.1:0-5632 GCA_035278125.1 Rugosimonospora sp. | reverse complement strand
CGGCGGCGGTACGGGGTACCGGCATCCGGGACCTGTTCGTCCACACGGGACCGTTCCGGGACGACGGCACGCTCGACGCCGGCCTGCGCCCCCGGGCACGCTGGCTGACCGGCGCGCTGCACGCGGCCCTGCCCGGGGTACGGGTGCAGGCGTGGCTGGGCGCGCACCCGGGGCGGCTGCGGCTGGGCTCGGCGGCCACCCGGGCGGCGGTGCTGGGCGCGGTGGGTCAGGTGCTCGACGACGGGTTCGACGGGGTGCACTACGACTTCGAGCCGGTGGACGACGGCGACGCCGACCTGCTGACCCTGCTGCACGACACGCACCAACTGACCCGCACCCGGCACGCCACGCTCTCGCTGTCCGCGAGCTTCCTGGCCCTGCTGCCCGGCCTCGCCACCGCGGTGTCCCTGCTGCCCGGCCGGCACGCCCTGTGGTCACCCGGGTACCTGCGCCGCGTGGCCGGGCAGGTCGACCAGGTGGCGGTCATGCTCTACGACACGCTGCTGTGGACCCGCGCCCAGTACGGCGGGTACGTGCGCTGGGCCACCGCGCTCGCGCTGGACGCGGTACCGGACGGGGTGGCGCTGCTCATCGGGGTACCCGCGTACCACGAGGACAGCCTGCGCCACCACGCGGACGTGGAGACGGTGCCGGTGGCGCTGCGCGGGGTACGGCTGGCGCTCGGCCCGTACCCGCGACGTCGGACCTTCGGGGTCGCGGTCTACGTCGACTTCACCGCGACCAGCGCCGACTGGGCCGCCTACCAGCGGGACTGGGCCACGCCGCAATAGCACTATGCAGATTCGTAGAAGCCAATACACCGATAATTCAGCCGCGCGGGTGGATGCGCGGGTGCCTCGGGGTTGTACCGGCTCCGGCCGGTCAATATCTTGAGCCCGGGCAGAATCTCGACAGACTCCTGAGCGGGGAGGAAACAATGGCGTTATCCAGCCAACGCGGCACGACGCGGCGGCTACTCGCGATCGGCGTGGCGTCCGGACTCGCGCTCACCGCGCTGAGTGCCGGTGCCGGGCCGGCCTCCGCGAAAGACCCCGAGCCGCAGCAGACCAGTCCGCTGACTCTCGGCGACAAGACCGCCTACTACGACTCCCGGCAGGACCCGAATTCGGCGAAGGTACTGCGTACCCGCGCCGCCCGGATGACCGCGCAGCCGAAGTCGGGCGTCACCGCGCTGCGCCGGGAACTGGGCAGCCAGGGCATCGTGTCGCTGGACCCGCTGACCTCGACCGCGCGCAGCGTGTCGCGGCTCGACGGCTTCCTGACCGGGCCCAGCCGCAGGTCGGCGGCGACCATCGCGCTGAACTACGTGACCGCCCACCCTGATGTGTTCGGGCTGGACGCGACCGGAGTCTCCCGGCTCAGCCTGCGCCGCGACTACGTCGACATCGCGGGTACCCACCACCTGAGCTTCATCCAGGCGGTGTCCGGGGTGCCGGTCTTCGGCAACGGCATCCAGGCGAACGTGACCAAGGATGGCCAGTTGGTCAACGTGGTCGGCTCGCCGGTGTCCAGCCTGCCGGCCGCGGCCGCGGCGCCGGGGATCTCCGCCGCGGACGCCCGGGTGGCCTCGATCCAGAGCGTGGAGCAGACGGCGAAGCCGGCGACCGCCACGAACAAGGGCGGCGCGCGGCGTACCACCGTGTTCAGCAACGGTGACCAGGCCGACCTGGCCTACTTCATGACCGCGGGCGGCCTGCGGCTCGCCTGGCAGACGCTCACCTCGCCGAACTCGCGGGACATGTACACGAGCATGGTGGACGCGGTCTCCGGCAAGGTGCTGTACCGGCGCAGCCTGGTCAACGCGGACAAGGGCCCGGCGTGGGACTACTACCCCGGCGCGCCCAACGGCGGCACCCGGACGATACGCGACCTGACCGGGCCGGGCTGGCTGCCCAACGACTCGCCGCGCCTGGCGGGCAACGTGGCGCACGTGTACACGGACGTCAACGACGACAACGTCGCAGAGCCGTCCGAGGAGATCACGCCGACCGGCAAGCGCAGCTTCGCGTACCCGTTCACCAGCTTCAACGCCACCGACGGGGGCAACTGCTCGGCCAAGTTCGTGTGCACCTGGGACCCGAAGACGACGTTCTCGTGGCAGACCAACCGCGGGCAGAACGCGGTACAGGTCTTCTACTACCTCGGTAAGTACCACGACCACCTGCGGGACGCGCCGATCGGCTTCACCCGCGCGGCCGGCAACTTCGAGGCGGTCGACGGTGACGCGGTACAGGCCGAGGCGCTGGACGGCGCGAACACGGCGAACGGGTTCCCCGACGCCAACCACGCGGACAACGCGAACATGGCGACCCCGCCGGACGGCACCCCGCCGCGCATGCAGATGTACCTCTTCCCCGACCCGGCGAACGCGGCCGACCCGTTCCTGCCGACCAACGGCGGCGACGAGGCGGACGTGGTGTACCACGAGTACACGCACGGCCTGTCCAACCGGCTCGTGGTGGACGCACTGGGCAACTCGACCCTGGGCAACATCCAGGCGGGTTCGATGGGTGAGGCGTGGAGCGACTGGTACGCCATGGACTTCCTGGTGGACCTGGGCTTCCAGAAGGACACCAAGGCCCCCGGCGAGGTACGCATCGGCAACTACGTGGGCGCGGGCAAGGACCTGATCCGCACCCAGCCGATGGACTGCCCGGTCGGCACCACGTCCACCGCCTGCCCGGGCGCCGGTACCGCCGGCCCCGGCGGGTACACGTACGGCGACTTCGGCCACATCAGCACCCGTGGCCCGGAGGTGCACGCGGACGGCGAGATCTGGGGCGAGACGCTCTGGGACCTGCGCACGGCGCTGGGCTCGAAGCTGACCGAGTCGCTCGTCACCCGCGCGATGGAGCTGTCCCCGGCCAACCCGTCCTACCTGGACATGCGCAACTCGATCCTGATGGCCGACCAGATCGTCAACAAGGGCAAGGCGAACAAGACGATCTGGAAGACCTTCGCGGCCCGGGGCATGGGCTGGTTCGCCGGCTCGGTCGACGGTGACGACATCAACCCGGTCGAGGACTTCACGCTGCCGCCGGCCGCGGGTACCCCGACGGGCTCGCTCACCGGCGTGGTCACCGACCAGGACGCCGGCACCCCGGTAGCCGGCGCCGTGGTCGGCTTCGGCGGGCACGCGTCCGGCTTCCCCGGCGACTACGCCGCGGTCTCCGACGCCAACGGCCGGTACACCATCACCGGCATCGTGCCCGGCACGTACCCGGCGATCTTCGCCCGCGGTGACGGCTTCGACCGGCAGACGGCGACGCTGTCCATCGCATCGAGGGTCAACACCCGCAACTGGTCGATCCGCCGCGACTGGGCGGCCGTGGCCGGTGGCGGGACGGTGACCGCGTTCAACGGTCCGGACTTCACGCCGTTCGGGTGCGGTCCGGGCGCCGCGATCGACCAGTCGCTCGGCAACGGCTGGGGCAGCACCACCGACTTCGTGGGCAGCACCGCCACCCCGAAGTTCGTCACGGTGAAGCTGCCCCGGGCGGTGAACCTCACCCAGATCGCGATCGACCCGGGTAACACCTGCGGCGACGCGGGCAGCGCGTCCACCGGCGCGTACAGGCTGGAGACGTCGACCGACGGCACCACGTTCACGGTGGCGGCCCAGGGCACGTTCGGCGCCGCCGACCGGCACCGGCTGAACAGCGTGCCGCTGGCCGCCGGCAGCACGGCGGGCGTACGGTTCTTCCGGTTCACCATGCTGGGCACGCAACTGCCCGGCGACCCGGCGACGCTGTGCCCCGGCCCGTTCTCCGGCTGCCAGTTCATGGACATGTCGGAGATCGAGGTCTACGGCGCCCCAGCCTGACGGCACCAGGGCGGAGCGGGGGCGGCCAGCCGGCCGCCCCCGCTGCGTTTGACCCATGCGTTTGACCCATGTGATGGAGGGACGGACAATCGCGTGATGCGGCGCGCGGTCATGTTGCTGGTGGTCGGCCTGGGCCTGGTCCTGTCCGGGTGTACGGGCGGGAGCGGCACGCCGTCCGCCGCCTCCTCCGCACCCGCCAGCGCGCCGCCGAACGCCCTACCCTCCACAGTGGACAGCGGCGCCCCGCCGGCCAGCGCCTTCCCGGAACCGGGCCCCACCCGTACCGCGGGCGGGCCCACCGCCGCGCCACCGGCCGGTACGCAGCTGGTGGCGTTCGGTCGCCAGGGTGGGCTCGCCGGCGTCGCGGACACCCTGGTGATCAAGGCGAACGGCACGTTCACCCTGGTCCGGCTGCGCCCGCGCGCGCTCACCCGGTCCGGCACGCTGCCCGCGACCGACCTGGCCAGCCTGCGGCAGACGCTGAACGGCGCGGGCTTCGCCAGCATGCCCAAGGTGCAGAAGGGCGACACCCTGGACGCCTTCACGTACCTGGTGAGCTACCAGGGGTACCAGATCACCGCGCAGGACGGTGCGGTGGTGTCGCAACTGCGCCCGGTCATCACGGCGCTGTCCGGGATCGTGGCGAAGTACGGGGGCTGACCGGCCGCCCGGCGGTACTGCGCAGGCTGGTGAGCGTGGTCGCGGCGAGGGTACCGAGGATCAGCGCCAGGGACAGCGGCAGCGGGATCTCGGGTACCGCCGGCCACACCGTGTGCAGGTAGTGCAGCACCAGCTTCACGCCGATGAAGCCGAGCACCGCCGCCAGCCCGTAGTGCAGGTGTACCAGCCGGTCCAGCAGCCCGGTCAGCAGGAAGTACAGAGCCCGCAGGCCGAGCAGGGCGAACGCGTTGGTGGTGAAGACCAGGTAGCCGCTGCCGGTGATGCCGAAGATCGCGGGGATGGAGTCCAGCGCGAACACGATGTCCACCGCCAGGATCGCCACCGCGACCAGCAGCAGCGGGGTGGCGAGCAGCCGGCCGTGCTGGCGGGTGAACAGCCGCCCGTCGCCGAGGTCGTCGGTGACGGGCAGCACCCGGCGGACCAGGCGTACGGCGCGGCTCCCCGCGATGTCCGGTGGCCGGCCGTGCGCGCGGATCAGCTTCACCGCCGTGTAGATCAGGAACGCACCGAAGAAGAGGAATGTGATCGCGTACCGCTGCACCGCCGCCGCACCCACCGCGATAAAGGCGGCCCGTAGCACCAGCGCCCCGATCACCCCGATCAGCAGCACCCGCTGCTGGTGCCGGGCGGGTACCGCGAACTGCCCGAGGATCACCGCGAACACGAACAGGTTGTCGATCGAGAGCGTCTTCTCCATCACGTACCCGGTGAAGAACTCGGTACCCGGCCCGGTACCGGCGGTGACCAGTACCCCGACGCCGAACAGCGCGGCGGCCACCACGTACACGACGGACCAGGTCAGGGCCTCGCGGAAGCCCACCTCGTGCGGCCGGCGGGCCTGCCAGACATCGATCGCGACGAGCACGCCGATCCCGGCGAGCGTGGCCAGCCATACCCATAACGGCACTGTCATGTGATCCATGCTCCGGGCGGATACCGCAAGATCTTGGTGGTTCCCGGCCGCATTCGGCACCGGTTTGTTGCCGAGTACCGGCAAGATACGCTGACCGGGTGGTCGACTGGGACGAGGTCGCGGCGGCTGCCGCGGCCGAGGCCGGCGCGCACCTCGCACCCGACGGGGCGGCGCTGGGCGGCGGCGATCCGCCC
>DATEJJ010000430.1:0-10196 GCA_035278125.1 Rugosimonospora sp. | reverse complement strand
CGGCGCGGGACCGCCGGCCGATCTCGCGCTGCTGCGGGCGGGACAGGTGCCGCCCCTCGTACCGCCACAGCGCGGTCACCTCGCGCCGCTCCAGGCAGCCGCTCGCGGCGGAGGCGAGCACCGCCTCGATCCGCCCGGGCCCGGTGACGCCCGGGGTGGCGAGCGCGGCCATGGTGCTGGCGTGCATCTCGGCCACGCCGCCGAGCAGCACATGGGCGAGGAGCGCCTGCTTGTCCGGGAAGTGCCGGTACACCGCCGGGCCGCTGACCCCGGCCGCGGCGCCGATCTCGTTGACCCCGACCGCGTGGTACCCGCGCGTGCGGATCAGCTCGGCCGCGGCCGCGGCGAGCCGGTCGCGGCGGTCCGGGTCGCGGTGCGTCGGCATAGTAAGGGAATACTAGCTCCTGCCAACTCGGACACACTCCATTGACAGCAAGGGTTTACCGGTGGGTAAGTTAATCGGCATTAGCCTGAGGCGAGGGAGGCCACGGTGGCCGGCGAAGCGTACGTCTACGAAGCGATCCGCACGCCGCGCGGCCGGAACAAGGGCGGGTCCCTGCACGCGACCAAGCCGATCGACCTCGTGGTGGGGTTGCTCGACGAGCTGCGCGCACGGCACCCGGGCCTGGATCCGGCGGCGATCGACGACATCGTGCTCGGCGTGGTGTCCCCGGTCGGCGAGCAGGGCGGCGACATCGCCCGCACCGCCGCGGTGGTGGCCGGGCTGCCGGACACGGTGGCCGGCGTGCAGCTCAACCGGTTCTGCTCGTCCGGACTGGAGGCGGTCAACCAGGCCGCGGCCCGGGTCCGGTCCGGCTGGGAGCGGCTGATCCTCGCCGGCGGGGTGGAGTCCATGTCCCGGGTACCGATGGGGTCGGACGGCGGCGCGATGGCGATGGACCCGGCGACCGCGTACGACACCTCGTTCGTACCGCAGGGGATCGGCGCCGACCTGATCGCCACCGTGGAGGGCTTCACCCGCGAGGACGTGGACCGGTTCGCGGTCCGCTCGCAGGAGCGCGCCGAGGCGGCGTGGGCGGGCGGCTACTTCGCCAAGTCCGTGGTACCGGTCCGGGACATGAACGGCGTCACCGTGCTCGACCACGACGAGCACCGCCGCCCGGGTACCACCGTCGACGCGCTGGCCCGGCTCAAGCCCTCGTTCGCGGGTATCGGGGACATGGCCGGCTTCGACGCGGTGGCCCTGCAGAAGTACCACTGGGTGGAGCGCATCGACCATGTGCACACCGGCGGCAACTCGTCCGGCATCGTGGACGGCGCCGCGCTGGTGCTCATCGGCGACGAGCGGGTGGGCCGCGACTTCGGCCTGGTACCCCGGGCCCGGATCGTGGCCGCCGCGGTGACCGGCTCCGACCCGACCATCATGCTCACCGGCCCGACCCCGGCCACCCGCAAGGTGCTGGACGTGGCCGGACTGTCCACTGAGGACATCGACCTGTTCGAGCTGAACGAGGCGTTCGCCGCGGTGGTGCTCAAGTGGATGAAGGACCTGAAGCTGCCGGAGGAGAAGGTGAACGTCAACGGCGGGGCGATCGCGATGGGGCACCCGCTGGGCGCCACCGGCGCGATGATCCTGGGCACCATGGTCGACGAGTTGGAGCGCCGGCAGGCGCGCCGGGCGCTGGTCTCCCTGTGCATCGGCGGCGGCATGGGCATCGCGACCATCATCGAGAGAGTGTGACGGCCATGGTCGATACCATTCGCTGGGAGCGGGACGAGGACGGGATCGTCACGCTCACGCTGGACGCACCGGGCCGGTCGGCGAACACGATGACCGCGGACTTCCGGTCGTCCCTGGCCGCGACGGTGGGCCGGCTGGAGGCCGAGCGCGACACCATCACCGGGGTGGTGCTCACCTCCGCGAAGAAGACCTTCTTCGCCGGTGCGGAGCTGACCGAGCTGATGACCGCCGGCCCCGAGCACGCCGCCACGATCACCGAGTCCGCCAACGCGCTCAAGGCCCAGCTGCGCCGGCTGGAGACGCTCGGCCGGCCCGTGGTGGCGGCCGTCAACGGCGCGGCCCTGGGCGGCGGCTACGAGCTGGCGCTCGCCTGCCACCACCGCATCCTCGCCGACGTGAAGGGCGCGGTGGTCGGGCTGCCCGAGGTGACCCTGGGCCTGCTGCCGGGCGGCGGCGGCGTGGTCCGCGCGGTACGCCTGCTGGGCCTGCAGGACGCCCTGCTCAACGTGCTCATCCAGGGCCAGCGGCACCGGCCGGCCGAGGCGCTGCGGCTGGGCCTGGTGCACGAGCTGGTGTCCACAGTGGACGAACTGGTACCGCGGGCCAAGGAGTGGCTGCGCGCCAACCCGGACACGCACACCCAGCCGTGGGACGCGAAGGGGTACCGGATGCCGGGCGGCTCGCCGGCCAGCCCGTCGGTCGCGGCCACCCTGCCCGCCATGCCGGCCACCCTGCGCCGGCAGCTGAAGGGCGCGCCCATGCCGGCGCCCCGGGCCATCCTGGCCGCCGCGGTGGAGGGCGCACTGGTCGATGTGGACAGTGCCGGGCTGGTCGAGACGCGCTACTTCGTCAGCCTGGTCACCGGCCAGGTGGCGAAGAACATGACCAAGGCGTTCTTCTTCGACCTCCAGCACATCAACGCCGGTGGCTCCCGCCCGGAGGGGCAGCCGGCGTTCCGGGCCACGAAGGTGGGCGTGCTGGGCGCCGGCATGATGGGCGCGGCCATCGCGTACGTGTGCGCCCGGTCGGGCATCGAGGCGGTACTCAAGGACACCTCGCTGGAGCTGGCCGAGCGGGGCAGGGGGTACGCGGTCAGGCGGGAGGAGAAGGCGCTCGCCCGGGGGCGTACCACGCCGGAGCGCTCCGCCGCAGTACTGGGCCGGATCACCCCCGCCGCCGACCCGGCCGACCTGGCCGGGGTGGACTTCGTGATCGAGGCGGTGTTCGAGAGCCAGCAGCTCAAGCACGCCGTGTTCGGGGAGATCGAGGACGTGGTCAACGCCGACGCGGTGCTCGGCTCGAACACCTCGACGCTGCCCATCACCGGCCTGGCCCAGGGGGTACGCCGGCAGGAAGACTTCATCGGCATCCACTTCTTCTCGCCCGCGGACAAGATGCCGCTGGTCGAGATCATCCGCGGGGAGAAGACCTCGGACGCCACCCTGGCCAAGGTCTTCGACTTCGTGCGCCAGATCGGCAAGACCCCGATCGTGGTCAACGACAGCCGCGGCTTCTTCACCAGCCGGGTCATCGGCACGTTCCTCAACGAGGCCGTCGCGGCGCTGGGCGAGGGGGTACCGGCGGCCAGCATCGAGCAGGCCGGCGCGCAGGCCGGGTACCCGGCACCGCCGCTGCAGCTGATGGACGAGCTGACGCTGACCCTGCCGCGCCGCATCCGGCAGGAGACCCGCGCCGCGGTCGAGGCGGCCGGCGGCGGCTGGCACACCCACCCGGCCGAGGCGGTGATCGACCGCATGGTCGACGAGTACGGCCGCCACGGCCGCTCCACCGGTGCCGGCTTCTACGAGTACGGCCCGGACGGCACCCGGCTGCGGCTCTGGCCCGGGCTGCGCGAGGCGTTCGGCTCCGGTGGCGAGCCCGTCTCCCTCGTGGACCTGGAGGAGCGGATGCTGTTCGCCGAGGCGCTGGAGACGGTCCGCTGCTTCGACGAGGGCGTCCTGTCCTCGGTACCGGACGCGAACATCGGCTCCATCTTCGGCATCGGGTACCCCGCCTGGACCGGCGGCGTCATCCAGTACGTCAACCAGTACCGGGGCGGGCTGCCCGGCTTCGTGGCGCGGGCGCGGGAGCTGGCCGCCCGGTACGGCGACCGGTTCACCCCGCCACAGTCGCTTGTGGACAGAGCGGAGCGGGGCGAGCCCTACTGACCGGTACCGCCGCCGTCGATCTGGTCCGTCAGGCAGGCCAGGTACAGCGCGAGGGTGGCGCGGTGGTCCCGGCCGGACCGGCCGGTCAGCTGCGCCACCTTGTTCAGCCGGTACACCAGCGTGTTGCGGTGGATGTGCAGCGCGGCCGCCGCGTGTACCAGGTTGAAGCCGTGCTCGCACCAGGCCAGTACGGTCTCCCGCAGTACCCGCCAGTCGGGCTGGGCGCGCAGCTCGGTGGTCAGCGCCTGCGCCAGCCGGGTCCGGGGCCGCTGCCCGGCGGCGGCCAGCAGCTGGTGGATGCGCAGGCTGTCGATCGAGCTGAGCCGCGGCTCTGAGTCGCCGGGTCCGGCCAGCCGCTCGCCCAGCCGCAGCGCCGCGCTCGCGTCCTGGTACGAGTCGTGCAGCCCGGCCACGGTGGTGGCGGCGTCCCCGATGCCGGCGGCGGCGACCAGCCCGTGCCGGCGCGCGATCTCGTCCACCGCCTGCCGGCACAGCCGCCGCACCGCCTCCCCGTGACCGTCGGGAGGGATCGCCGGTGCCAGCCGGTGCAGGACCACGAACCGGTCCGAGGACATCGCCGCCACCACGTCCCGCCCGCCCGGGAACGCGGTGCGCAGCGTGTGCAGCAGAGCGTGCCGGGCGCCGGACCCGTCCGCGGGCTCGTCCCGCTCCGGCGGCCCGGCCAGCTCCACCACCACGGCCACCCGCGGCACGCTCAGGTCGTACCCCAGCTCGCCAGCGCGGTACCCGACGAGGTCCGGCTCGACCACGCCGGCGTCGAAGTACGCGATGTCCCGCACCAGGTCCTCCAGCGCCCGCTCGCGCAGCAGCCGGGAGCGCAGCAGCAGCGACTCGCGCAGCAGGATCTCGGTCTGCCGCTTGACCACCAGCCCGAACCGGCGCACCTGGTCGGGTGTGCCGGTGATGCCGACGGTGCCCAGCGCGGAGTCGCCGAACACGATCGGCAGCGTGATCCCGGGCCGTACCCCGCGCAGCGCCCGGGCCTGCGCCGCGGTGTGGGTCGCCGGGCGCAGCGTGCGCATCACGTCGACGGACGCCTCGTGGAAGGTGCCCACCCGGGACCGGTCGCCGCTGCCGATGACCATCCCGTCCCGGTCGGTGATGAGCACGTTGAGGCCGATGATGTCGGTGGTGTCACCGGCGATCTCCTGCGCCAGCGCCGAGGTGAGCACAGGCGTGGTGTCCATGGTCCGAAGGGTACAACACGATGGGTTTCGCGACGGTGATGTTCGTACCAATCATCCAATGACCCCGGGCGGCCCCGACCTTAGCGTGATGGTCAACACAACCACTGGATGAGGTGGGTCGCATGGGACCGCAACGATATAGATGGGCCGCACTCGCGCTGGCCGCCACGGCCCTGCTCGCCGGGTGCGGGCAGGCGAAGACGGCGGCCAGCCCGGCGGCGGTGAGCAGCGCCGCGGCCGGGCTGGACACCATCGAGAAGGGCGTGGTGAAGGTCGCCATCGAGCCCTACATGCCCTACACCGACGTGAAGGACGGCAAGCTGGTCGGCCTCGACGCGGAGATCCTCCAGACGGCGGCGGCCAACCTGGGCCTGACGGTCGAGTTCAACGTGACCGACTTCAAGGGCATGCTCGGCGGGGTGCAGTCGCACCGGGTGGACCTGACCATCGGCGGCGTGGGCTGGAGCAAGGACCGCGCGGCGAAGGGCCTGTTCACCGACCCGGTCTACTACTCGCCGCCGGCGATGGCGGTGGTCGGCGACAAGTCTTACCAGACCATCGACGACCTCAAGGGCAAGACCATCGGGACGGTCACCGGGTACGTCTGGGAGAAGCCCATCAAGGAGATCCCCGGCGCCACCGCCAAGGTGTACCAGGACGCGGCCACCTTCTTCGCCGACCTGGCCACCGGCCGCATCGACGTCGGGTTCATCGACCCGCTGCTGGTGACGTACCAGGCGCAGCAGAACCCGAACACGAAGTTCAAGCTGGTGTACTTCACCCCGCCCACGGACGCGCAGATCGCCGCCAACCCGGACTACGCCGACTTCCGCCAGATCCAGATCGCCTTCTACGTGGCCAGGGAGGCGCCCAGGCTGGAGCAGGCGCTGGACGCGCAGATCGACGCGATGTACAAGAACGGGAAGCTGGCCGCGATGGTCAGCAAGTGGGGCGGCGACCCCAACGCGTTCTGCAAGCCGGCGCCGTACCTGGAGACCACCCGGCAGGGCGTGGACCGGCCGGCCGGCTGGACCCTGCCCTCCATCTGACCGGGAGCCCTGAATGATCGACTGGCTGCGGGTACACGGTCTCTGGCCGTTCCACGTGGCGTGGTCGCAGTGGTCCGGGCAACTGCTGTCCGGACTGCTGCGCACGCTGGAGTACACCGCCGCGGGCTTCACCGCCGCGGTCCTGCTCGGCCTGGGGCTGGCGCTGATGCGGACCAGCCGGCACAGGCTGGTACGGCTGCCGGCCGCCGTCTACACCGAGCTGTTCAAGAACGTACCGCTGCTCGTGATCGTGTTCGTGCTCTACTTCGGACTGCCGGAGACCAAGAGCGTGTTCGGCGGCTGGGTGGTGCTCGGCTCGTTCAACGCGGGCGCGCTCGCGCTGGCCATCTTCTACGCGGCGTACCTGTCGGAGACCTTCCGGGCCGCGCTCCAGGGTGTCCACAGTGCACAGCGGGAGGCCGCGCAGGCGCTGGGCATGTCGCGCTGGTCCATCTTCGCGCACGTGGTGTTCCCGCAGGCGCTGCGGCTGGCCCTGCCGGGTACCAACACGATGCTGGTGGACATGCTCAAGTCGACCTCGTTGCTGATCACCATCACCGCGGGGGAGCTGATGAGCGTGGGCCAGTCGGTGTCCTCGCAGACCTTCGAGGTGATGGAGGTGTACCTGGTGCTCGCCGCCATCTACTTCGCCATGTGCTACCCGCTCTCGCACGCGCTGCTCTGGCTGGAGCGGCGGGTACGGGCCGGTGCCGCGCTGTCCATCCGGCGCCGGCAACGCCTGCGCCACGCCCGCGCGCTGCTGGGCGGCGCGCCGTGACCGTCGAGGACCCGGTGGTGCGTACCGGCGCGGCCGGCCCGGCCGCGCGCCCGGTGGTCTCCATCGAGGGTCTGGTCAAGTCGTTCGACGGCCGGGTGGTGCTGGACAGCGTGGACCTGCACGTGGACGCGGGCAGCATCGTCACCATCCTGGGGCAGAGCGGCGGCGGCAAGAGCACCCTGCTGCGCTGCGTGAACCTGCTGGAACGGCCGGACCGGGGGCGCATATCCGTGACCGGGGAGCCGGTGTTCGCCGGTACCCGGGTGGTGTGCCGGGACCTGGCCCGGCTGCGCCAGTCGGTGGGCATGGTGTTCCAGCGCTTCCACCTCTTCCCGCACCTGACCGCGGTGGAGAACGTGATGCTGGCCCAGGTCACCGCCGCCGGCATCCCCGCCGACCGGGCGCTGGACACGGCGGTGCGGCTGCTGCGCCGGGTACACCTGGAGCACCGCGGCCTGGCCTTCCCGGAGCAGATGTCCGGCGGCGAGCAGCAGCGGGTGGCGATCGCCCGGGCGCTCGCGCTGCAACCCACCGTGCTGCTGTTCGACGAGCCCACCTCCGCGCTGGACCCGGAGTCCACCCGCGAGGTGCTGCAGGTCATGCGGGAGCTGGCCGCGGACGGCATGACCATGCTCATCGTCACGCACGAGGTGCCGTTCGCCCGGCGCATCGCCGACCACGTGGTCTTCCTGGACGGCGGGCGGGTCATCGAACAGGGCGCCGCGGCCGACGTGCTGGACCGGCCCGCGCGGCAGCGCACCCGGGACTTCCTGGCCACGCTGGCGGCCGAGGACACATGAGAAGCAGGGAGGGTACGCCCATGCAGGACGCCGTCGCCGTGCTCGGCGGGGGGCACGGCGCGCACGCGATGGCCGCCGATCTCGCCGCGCGCGGGTTCGCGGTGAACATGTTCGAGATGCCGCAGTTCCAGGCGGGTGTCCGCGAGCTGTTCGACACGCAGACCATCCACGCGTCCGGCGTCATCCAGGGCAGCTTCAAGCTCAACCGGGTCACCGGCGACATCGGGGAGGCGATCGACGGGGTGCGCTACGTCCTGGTGGTCACCCCGGCCTTCGCGCACGAGGCGTACGCCCGGCTGCTGCGCGGGCGGGTACGCGCCGACCAGGTGGTCGTGGTGTACCCGGGCGCGTTCGCCGGGCTGCTGTTCCGCACCGTGTTCGGGGACGCGGAGTGCCCGGTGGTGGCCGAGGTCAACAACCTGCCGTACGACACCCGGCTCACCGGGCCGTGCCAGGTGGCGATCTACGGGTACAACCGGGTGAACATCGCCTTCATGCCGGCGGCCCGGGGCGCGGAGCTGCTCGACGAGCTGCGCGCCATCCACCCCTTCGAGAAGGTGTACGCCGACGTGCTGGAGGCGGGACTGTCCATTGTGAACCCGGGTGTCCACTCGGGACCGTGCCTGCTGTCCATGACCGCCATCGAGAACTCGGCCAAGCGCCCCTTCTTCCTGTACGAGCACGGGGTCACGCCCAGCTCGTGCCGGATCAACGTGCAGATCGACAACGAGCGCAAGGCGATCGGCCGGCGGCTCGGGTACCGGCTGACCCCGATCGAGGACTTCACCGGGCTGGGCGAGGGGTACACCTGGCAGGACCTTTACATGGCGATGCACGGCAACATCTCGCTGACGCCGATACCGGGGCCGCACGACATCCAGAACCGCTACTTCACCGAGGACGCCCCGTACGGGCTGGTGCCGTGGAGCCACATCGGCCGGGCGGTGGGGGTACCCACACCGGTCATCGACTCCATCGTGAACCTCTACAACGTGGCCCACGAGACGGACTGGTGGCAGGCCGGGCGGGGCGCGAGCGACCTGGGACTGGCGGGCAAGTCGGTGGAGCAGATCACGCAGTACGTGAAGACCGGCGCGTAGCACTCCCCGCGCCCCGGGTGCCATCATGTAGCGAGCGATGGCAACCGATGGGGCGGAGCAGCCGAAGTCCACCGGCGAACCGGTCGAGCGGGCCCGGGCCGGGATCCGCGGCTGGGTACGCGCGGCGGGCCGGCGTACCGGCGCGGGGCTGCGGGCCGCCTCGCCGTACGCGATCCTGGCCTTCCTGACCGCCTCCGCGGTGGCCCCGGTGGCCGCCGTGGGGCTGGGCGCCGGCGAGTTCGCGGCCGTGCTGAACCAGCTCGGCAACGTGGGCGGCAACTACCTCGCCGACGTGCTGGCCGCCACCGTGGGCCGGATGCGCGAGGGTGGGCCGGTGTCCGAACAGCGGTGGCGGGACGAGGTGGCCGGTGCGCTGGCACCGCTGCTGGCCGCCGGGGACGAGCAGTCCCGGGAGCTGCGCGCCGAGGTCGGCCGGCTGCTGCGCGGGGTCGACGCGGTGGGTACCGCCCTGGCCGCGTCGGCCGAGGCGGACGACGCGCTGCGGGACGAGCTGGCCGCCGCCTTCCAGGCGCTCGGCGCGGGCGTGGGCGAGCTGCACTGGATGCTGGTCGACACCCGGATCGCGCTGGACGGGCTACAGCAGCAGCTGGCCATCCAGAGCCTGGCGCTGCACCAGCAGCTCGACGCGGTACGCCAGCACCTGGTCACCTTCGCCCAGCTCCGGCACACCCCGGTCGTACCCGGCCCGCCCGGGGCGCTGGCGCTACCCGGCGCCCTGCCCTGCCCGTACCCGGGGCTGGCCAGCTTCCAGCCGGAGGACGCGCCCTGGTTCCGCGGGCGGGAGGAGTACGTGGCCCGGCTGCTCGGGCGGTTGGCGGAGCACGCGGTGGGCGGGCCGCCGCTGGTACTGACCGGCGTGTCCGGGGTGGGCAAGTCGTCGCTGCTGCGCGCCGGGCTGCTGCCCGCGATCGCGGCCGGCGGGCTGGGCGAGGCGGCGACCGGCTGGCACTGGCTGCTGATGACCCCGGGCAGCGCGCCGCTGGCGGAGCTGGTACCCCGGCTGGAGGCGCTGGCCGGGGCGGCCGCCGAACCGTCCACTGTGGAGCTTGTCCGGACCGGGCCGGAGCGGTTGGGCAGGCTGGCCGCGCGGGCCGCCGCGCGGGGCCACCGGCCGGTGCTCGTGGTGGACCAGTTCGAGGAGCTGTTCACCCAGTGCCCGGACCGGGACGAGCAGCTGGCGTTCGCCGCGGCCCTCGCCGGTGCCGGCCCGGCCCTGGTCGTCATCGCGGTACGGGCCGACTTCTACGCCGCCTGCACGCAACTGCCCCCGCTGTCCGAGGTGCTCTCGGCCGGGCACGTGGTACTGGACGCGCTGGACACCGCCGCGCTGCACCGCGCGGTGGTCGAGCCGGCCGCCCGCGCCGGCCTCA
>DATEJJ010000429.1:0-2388 GCA_035278125.1 Rugosimonospora sp. | reverse complement strand
CGCCGCCGCGGCCGGGTCGCGCGCGGTGTGCGCGTGCCGGGCCAGCGCACCGACCCGGACGCAGTCCGGGCCGGTACGCAGGTACGCCAGCTCAGCCAGCCGGTTGATGTCGACCAGCCGGCCGGGCGCCGCCAGCCGCATGTTCAGCAGCGGCACCAGGCTCTGGCCGCCGGCCAGCACCTTGCCCTCGGCTCCGGCGTCGGCGAGGACCGCGACGGTCTCGTCCACACTGGACGGTCGGTGGTAGCGCAGTGCCGGCGGCTTCATGATCCCCAATCACATCGTGTACGCGTCGGGTTCGTCCACCACGACGACCGCGCCCTCGCCCCCGCTCCGCTCGTCGCGCAGGTGGGGCGGTGCGAGCGCCCGTACCAGATGGTACGACCCGATGGTCACGATGGTGCCCAGCGCGATGCCGCTGAGCTGGAAGTTGTTGGTGATCTTGAGGGTGGTGCCGCCGATCGCGATGATGATGCCGGCGGCCACCGGTACCAGGTTGACCGGGTTGCCGAAGTCGACGCCGTTCTCCTTCCAGATCTTCGCGCCGAGCAGGCCGATCATGCCGTACAGCACCACGGTGATGCCGCCCAGTACGCCGCCCGGGCTGGCCGAGACGATAGCGCCGAACTTGGGCGACAGTCCGAAGAGGATGGCCACCAGCGCCGCCACGTAGTACGCCGCAGTGGAGTACACCCGGGTCGCCGCCATCACGCCGATGTTCTCCGCGTACGTGGTGGTGGGCGAGCCGCCGACGGCACTGGCCAGCGCGGTACCCACGCCGTCGGCCGCGATGGCCCGACCCATCACCGGATCCAGGCTGGTGCCGGTCATCTCGGCGACCGCCTTGACGTGCCCGGTGTTCTCCGCGATCAGCGCGATCACGGCGGGCAGCACGAGCAGGATGAACACGAACCGGAACTGCGGCAGGTGCCAGCCGATGGTGAGGTCCTTGCCGTCCGGGCCGAAGGTGGAGTGCGGCGGGAAGCCGAACCAGTCCGCCGCCTTCACCCCGGACCAGTTGACCCGCCAGTGCGTGGTCACCTTGCCGGCGCCCGCGTCGTACGACGTGATCTTGCCGAAGACCCGGTCGAACAGCCAGGACAGCACGTACCCGAAGATGAGGCCGACGAAGATGGCGATGCGGCCGGCGAAGCCGCGCAGGCCCACGGCCATGGCCATCACCGCGAGCATGGTGATCAGGGCGACCCACTGGTCCTGCGGCCAGTAGATGTTGGCCACCACGGGCGCCAGGTTGAAGCCGATCAGCATGACCACCGCGCCGGTGACCACCGGGGGCAGCACCGCGTGCAGCACCCGGGAGCCGAGGTAGTGGACGGCCACGCCGCAGGCGGCCAGCACCAGCCCGGCGACGAGGATCGAGCCGGTGACGTCGGCCGAGTTGCCGCCCTGCGCGCGGATGGCGACCACGCCGCCGACGAAGGACGCCGAGGTGCCGAGGTAGCTGGGCACCCTGCCCTGCACGATGAGCAGGAAACAGATCGTGGCGATGCCGCTCATCATCACCGCGAGCTGCGGGTTGAGCCCCATCACCAGGGGGAACACGAACGTGGCGCCGAACATGGCGACCACGTGCTGGGCGCCCAGCCCCACCGTACGGGGCCAGGAGAGCCGCTCATCCGGGCGTACCACTTCACCGGGCGGCGGAGTCCGGCCGCCGTGCACGACCCGCCAGTTGTTCAGTAATGCCATGGGGGCCTCCCTCTCAGGGAGTTACGGATGCGCCGAGGATGAGTCCTGCGGCTGGCGATCTCATGGGCGAGATCTGCCCAACCTGGAGGTCGTCTCTTGGCGGAAACTGCCGGGGCTCAGCGCTCGCGCAGCTCCAGGACGCGCAGCGCCACCGCCACATCCAGCCGCCGCGCCGCGGTCGAGGTGAACGGGCCGAGGATCTTTTCCAGCTTGTAAATCCGGTACCGCATCGTGTTGTAGTGGAAATGCAGCTCGCGGGCCGCCTGCGCGACGTTGCAGTTGGTGTCCAGCAGCACCGCCAGGGTGTGCCGCAGGTCCCGCGCCTCCGGCGTCTCGCCGGCCAGCTCGCCCAGCACCTCCGCCGCGAAGCCGCGCAGCTCGGCCTGGTCCGGGATCAGCGACAGCAGCCGGTGCACGCCCAACTGGTCGAAGCTGGCCCGCGCCCCGCTGCCCTGCAGCCGCCGGCCGATGTGCACCGCGGTGCGCGCCTGCTCGTACGCGGTCGGCAGCAGCTCGGGCCCGGCCGCCACCCGGGACGCGCCGACCGAGAACGGGGTGCGGCCCAGCCGGGCGTCCCCGCGTACCCGCTTGTGCAGCTCGGTGACCAGGCGCGGCAGGTCGCCGTCCGCGGGCACGCCGAGCAGCGCGACCACCTCGTCGGTGAAGCTGCCCACCGCG
>DATEJJ010000428.1:0-20424 GCA_035278125.1 Rugosimonospora sp. | reverse complement strand
CCGACAATGACCGCGAAATCGCTCCACCCGACCATCGTGGCCCCCTCGTTCACAGGCCACCGGCCCGCCGCTTACGGGCCACCGGCCCGCTCGGAGGGTAGCGCCGTCGCACCGGTGGTGGGCAACGCGCGCCCGACCGCGCTTGCTGCGCACGGCGATGTCGACCAGACTCGTGGACCGGGCAAGGATGTTGGAGACGGGGTCCACATGGCCAGGCTGATCTGCACCGCACTGACATCACTGGACGGCTACATCGCCGACGAGCACGGCAACTTCGACTGGGCCGCGCCAGACAGCGAGGTGCACGCCTTCGTCAACGACCTGGAGCGCCCCATCGGCACGTACCTGTACGGCCGGCGCCTCTACGAGACGATGGTCTACTGGGAAACCGGTCCGGCGGAACCGGACCAGCCGCCGCCGGTACTCGACTACGCCAAACTCTGGCGGGCCGCTGACAAGATCGTGTACTCCACGACCCTGGCGGCGGCGAGCAGCGCCCGGACCCGGATCGAGCGGACGTTCGACCCGGGCGCCGTCCGGGCGATGAAGGACGCGGCCGATCGCGATCTCAGCATCGGCGGTTCCGCGCTTGCGGCGCACGCGTTCCGGGCGGGGTTGGTGGACGAGGTCCGCCTGCTCGTGTCGCCGGTGATCGTCGGAGGCGGCAACCGGTTCCTCCCCGACCGGCTCCGGGTGGACCTGCACCTGCGGGACGAGCGCAGGTTCGACAGCGGCGTCGTGTACCTGCGGTACCTCGTCGCGCCGGCGTGAAGAGGGCCCGGGTCCGCGAGGTACGCAGCCGGCTCGTCCGCGAGGGTCCCGCCTGGACACGCGGCCCCGAACGGGACTTCGAGACGGTCACCCTGCCCGAGCGCGACTGCGACCTGCTCCGCGACCTGCTGATCGCGGAGGGCGTCCAGACGGTGGTCGAGGTCGGGCTCGCGTACGGCAGCTCCGCCCTGGCCATCGGCGAGGCCCTGGTGACCGTCGACCGGCCGCACCCGCGCCACATCGTGATCGACCCGTTCCAGCAGCAGGGGTACGCCAACGTCGGCTGGGACCTGCTGCGCGCCGCCGGGCTGGACTCGATCGCCAGCCTGATGACCGTCCCGTCGTCGATCGCGCTCGCGCAGCTCGCGGGTGACGGCGTGCGCGCGGACGCGGCGTTCGTGGACGGCAGCCACCGGTTCCACGAGGTATTCGTCGACCTCTACTTCCTCCGCAAGGTGGTCCGGCCCGGGGGACTGATCGTGCTGGACGACGACTGGACGCCGTCGGTACGCACCGCGCTCCGGTACTACGAGCAGAACCTCGGCTGGGCGGCGGTACCCGACGCCTTCGCCGGCGGTACCGTCTGGACCATCGGCCGCAACCCCGTGGCCGAGGCCGTACCGCGGTGCCGGGCCCTGCGGCTGCCGGCCGACCCCTCGTCCGAGCCGGCGTTCGAGGACTTCCGCCCGTTCTGGCCGGCCGAATCGCGAGGGCTGCACCACGTCCAGCTGGCCATCCCGCCCGGCGGCGAGGACACGGCGCGCGGGTTCTACGGCGGCGTCCTGCGCATGGCGGAGCTGGCCAAGCCGCCGGTGCTGGCCAGCCGGGGCGGCTGCTGGTTCGCCGGCGGCGGGTGGGAGGTCCACCTCGGCGTCGAAGAGGATTTCGTACCCGCCCGCAAGGCGCACCCCGGCGTACTCGTCGACGATCTGGACGCGCTGGCCGGACGGCTCGAAGCGGCGGGCCGGCGGGTGCGGTGGGATCCGCACTTTCCGGGGCACCGCCGCTTCTACACGGCGGACGACCACGACAACCGGCTGGAGTTCCTGCAACCGCTGCCGTGACGCGATGTCGTACCCGCGGTCTAGGTTCCTGCCATGAGCGCGGGGGAGGCGCGGCGGCTGCGGGTCGAGGAGCAGCTGTCGATCGGGCAGATCCAGCAGCGGCTGGGTGTCACGAAGCACGTGTTGACGGACTGGCTGCGCGGGATACCGGCGCCGGAGTGGACCCGGCGGCCGACGGCCAAGGACGAGCTGCGGGCGCGGGCGGTGGAGCTGCGCGGCCAGGGATGGTCGGTGAACGACATCGCGCTGGAGCTCGGCGTGGCGCGGTCGACGGCGTGGCTCTGGGTACGGCATCTGCCGCTGGACCGGGATACGGAGCGCGCGAAGGCGAAGCGCGCACACGCGAAGCTGATGACGGATGCACGGTGGGACCGGAGCCGCGCCGCCCGGGACGCACAGCGGCTCGCGACCAGTGATGCGGCCGCCGCACGGGTCGGCCTGCTGTCCGGACGCGAACTGCTCCTGCTCGGCGCCGTTGCGTACTGGTGTGAGGGCATCAAGACCAAACCCTGGCGTCCGAACGATTTTCGAGCGATCTTCGTCAACAGCGATCCGACCCTGCTCGCCCTCTTCCTCGCCTTTCTCGAAGACCAGGGGATACCGAGGGACAGCGTCGTTTACCGCGTGTCGATACACGAATCCGCCGACGCGACCGCTGCCGCCCAGTGGTGGGCGCACCGGCTGCACCTTGACCTGGCCTGGTTCCAACGGCCTACGCTGAAACGGCATCTGCCGAAGACCAGCCGCCACAACACCGGCGACGAGTATCACGGATGCCTGACCGTCACTGTGCCTCGGGGGCGGGAACTCTACTGGCGGATCGAGGGCATCATGGCCGGCGTCCTGATGGCGTTGGCTGAACCGGATGGGGCGGCCGGGCGGTGAGCCGCTACGCTAGCGATGTAACGATCGGCCGTGGTGTAATAGGCAACACTCCCGCCTTTGGAGCGGGTTTTCTAGGTTCGAGTCCTAGCGGCCGAGCTGTACTGTTAAGTCCGATTCTTGACGGCGAGCGCGCCGCCGCGCGAGTCAGCCCCCGGCATCCTCTGGCATCGCGATTACCATGACCCGCGCAGTGTCCGGTGTCTGAGGGGAGCACGTCATGAGTGAGCGGTCCCGGAGCCTCATCGTCCTGGCCGCCGGCGAGGGCAAGCGGATGCGCTCCTCCCTGCCCAAGGTGCTGCACCCGTTGCTGGGTCGCAGCATGCTCGGCCACGTGCTCGCCGCCGCCGAGCCACTGGGCGCCGCCCGTACCCTCGTCGTGGTCGGGCACGGCGCCGACCAGGTCACCGCCCACCTCGCGCAGGTCGCCCCGGACGCCGTCCCCGTGCTCCAGGAGCGCCAGCAGGGCACCGGGCACGCGGTACGCGTGGCGCTGGGTGCCGCGCCCGAGCTGGCCGGTACCGTCATCGTGCTCAACGGGGATCTGCCACTGGTCCGCGCCGAGACCCTCGCCGCCCTGGTCGCGGCGCACGAGTCGGCCGGGGCGGCGGCGACGCTGCTGACCGCCGAGGTGGACGACCCGAGCGGGTTGGGCCGGATCGTCCGCGGGCCGGCCGGATTCGAGCGGATCGTCGAGGAGCGGGACGCGTCGCCGGCGGAGCTGGCCCTGCGGGAGATCAACGCAGGCGCGTACGTCTTCGACGCGGGGCTGCTGCGGGACGCGCTGGAGAAGCTCTCCACCGACAACGACCAGGGCGAGGAGTACCTGACGGACGTGTTCGGCACGCTGCTCGCGGCCGGGCACCCGGTGGCCACCTCGCACGCGCGGGAGGCGACCGAGGCGCTGGGCGCGAACGACCGGGCGCAGCTGGCCACGCTGCGGTCGCTGCTGCGCGACCGGGTGAACGGGGACTGGATGCGGGACGGGGTGACCATGCTGGACCCGGCGACCACCTGGATCGACGTGACCGTCACCCTGGCGCGCGACGTGGTGGTGGAGCCGAACACGCAGCTGCGGGGCGCCACGGTCGTGGGCGAGGGCGCGCTCATCGGCCCGGATACCACGCTGACCGACATGTACGTGGCGGAGCGCGCGTCGGTGGTGCGTACCCACGGCTCAGGCTCGCGGATCGGAGCGGGTGCCTCGGTCGGGCCGTACGCGTACCTGCGCCCGGGTACGTCGCTGGGGGACAAGGGCAAGATCGGTACGTTCGTCGAGACGAAGAACGCCGAGATCGGTACGGGTACCAAGGTGCCGCACCTGTCCTACGTGGGTGACGCGACCATCGGCGAGCAGACCAACATCGGTGCGGCGACGGTGTTCGTGAACTACGACGGGGTGGCCAAGCACCGGACCGTGATCGGCAGCCACGCGCGTACCGGCGCGGACAACATGTTCGTGGCGCCGGTGGAGGTGGGCGACGGCGCGTACACCGGAGCCGGAACCGTGGTACGCCGGGCGGTGCCGCCGGGCGCGCTGTCGTACTCGAGCGGTCCGCAGAAGGTGGTCGAAGGTTGGGTGGAGAGCCGCCGCCCGGGTACCGCCGCCGCGGCGGCGGCCGCGCGGGCGCGCGAGACGGCCGCGGAACAGGAGGCGGCCAGCCCTGGAACGGCAGGTAGCGGGCTCGACGGGTAAGCTGATCGAGGCCGGTCGGCCGCGGGCGGGGCGCGGCGTGTGACATCGACTCAACCAGGGGAGCGCCGAGCCGATGGGCAACGGTATCGAGTCCGCTAGCCGTAAGACGCTCCTGCTCTTCTCCGGCCGGGCGTACCCGGAACTGGCCGGGGAGATCGGCGATGTGCTGGGGGTGGCGCCCACGCCGACCGATGCGTACGACTTCGCCAACGGTGAGATTTTCGTGCGGTACCGCGAGTCGGTGCGGGGTTCGGACGCGTTCGTGGTGCAGTCGATGACCTCGCCGATCAACGAGTGGCTGATGGAGTCGCTCATCATGGTGGACGCGCTGAAGCGTGGGTCGGCCAAGCGGATCACGCTGGTGCTGCCGTTCTACCCGTACGCGCGGCAGGACAAGAAGCACCGGGGCCGGGAGCCGATCTCGGCGCGGCTGGTGTCGGACCTGTACAGGACGGCGGGCGCGAACCGGATCCTCACGGTGGACCTGCACACGGCGCAGATCCAGGGTTTCTTCGACGGCCCGGTGGACCACCTGTTCGCGATGAACATCCTGGCGGGGTACATCGAGGACCGGTACGAGGGTCGCCCGATGACGGTGGTGGCCCCGGATTCGGGCCGGGTACGGGTGGCGGAGCGGTGGACCGACCGGCTGGGCGGCTGCCCGCTGGCGTTCATCCACAAGACGCGCGATCCGCTCAAGCCCAACCAGGTGGTGGCCAACCGGGTGGTGGGTGACGTCGAGGACCGGGTGTGCCTGATCGTGGACGACATGATCGACACCGGGGGCACGATCCTGCGGGCGGCGGACATCCTGTTCGACTCGGGTGCGGCGGACGTGGTGGTGGCCTCGACGCACGCGATTCTCTCGGACCCGGCGACGGAGCGGTTGAAGAACAGCCGGATCAGCGAGGTCGTGGTGACGAACACGCTGCCGCTGCCGGCGGAGAAGCGGCTCGACAAGATCAGGGTGCTGTCCATCGCGCCACTCATCGCGCGCGCGATCCGCGAGGTCTTCGACGACGGCTCGGTCACCACCCTCTTCGGTGGTCTGAGCTAGCCGCGCTCGCTGCGCGAGCGCGGGTCTGCCGCCTGTTCCCCGGCTGTAGACGCCACTGCGCTCAGTCGCTCCGCTCCCTCGCTGCGCGGCGTCTGCGCCCGGCGGCGGCAGCCCGGGCGCGGCGTACGAAGGCGCGTCCGGTAGAGTGGTGGGGTTGCCACGGCGAGGGCGCCCGGTTGGCCGCGTGCGGCTGATCGTGGTGCCGTTATCGACGCGGTGTCCGGGCCCCCGTCCGGGCGCCTCGCGCCCTCGCCCCGGCACCGCGAACTACCCGCAGCACACGAGCAGACGGAAGGTGTACCCCTGTGTCCGAGGTCCGTATCAGCGCCGAGCTCCGCACCGAGTTCGGCAAGGGTGGTGCTCGGCGTACCCGCCGGGCCGGTAAGGTGCCCGCCGTGCTGTACGGCCACGGCGAGGCGCCCAAGCACATCGCGCTGCCCGCGCGGGAGCTGGCCGCGGCGATCCGCCACGGTGGCATGACGCAGATCTTCGATATCCAGATCTCCGACGGGACGAGCGCGCTCGCCCTCCCCAAGGCGATCCAGCGGGATCCGCTGAAAGAGACGTTCGACCATGTCGATCTGCTCATCGTCCGGCGGGGCGAGAAGGTCACCGTGGAGATCCCGGTGGTGCTCGTCGGCGAGGCGGCGCGCGACACGCTGGTCATGCACGAGCACCAGACGCTGGCCGTACTGGCCGATGCGACGCGGCTGCCGGACCACCTGGACGCGTCGATCGACGGCCTGCCGGCGGGTTCCCGGGTGACCGCGGCGGACGTGAAGCTGCCCGACGGCGTGGACCTGGCCGCCGACCCCGAGCTGGTGCTCGTCGTGGTCGCCGGCGCGCCGACCGCGGCCGACCTGGCCGAGGATCTGGGCGAGGCGCCGGCGGAGGTCGCCGAGGCCCAGCCCGCCGAGGTCTGATCCGCGTTTCACCCAGAAGGGCACCGGGTTGGGGACTGATCCGTGGCTGGTTGTCGGCCTGGGTAACCCCGGCCCGGAGTACGCGCGCAACCGGCACAACGTCGGTTTCCTGGTGGCCGATCTGCTGGCGGGCCGGATCGGTGCCCGGTTCGGGCGGCACCGCAAGGCGGTCGCGCAGGTCGCGGAGGGCCACCTGGGCGTGGGCGGGCCGCGCCTGGTGCTCGCCAAGCCAATGACATTCATGAATCTTTCGGGCGGCCCGGCCGCGTCCCTGGGCCAATTCTACAAGATTCCGGTCGAGCGCATCGTCGCGGTCCATGACGAGCTGGACATCCTGTACGGCCAGATCCGGTTGAAGATCGGCGGCGGCGAGGGTGGCCACAACGGGCTGCGGTCGCTGTCCCGCTCCCTGGGGAGCAAGGACTATCTGCGGGTACGGTTCGGCATCGGTCGCCCGCCGGGCCGGCAGGATCCGGCCGACTACGTGCTGTCGGACTTCTCCGCGACCGAGCGCAAGGAGCTGGAGTTCCTGGTGGACCGCGCGGCGGACGCCACCGAGGCGGTCGTGACACGCGGTCTGGAGTGGGCGCAAAACACATATCACCCCAGTACTCTTTAGTGTCCCTGAATCGGGCGTTACGGCACTTCGGCCCGATCGGTTGTACGGCAGGAAGAACCGTTGCCGTCAGCGCGAGGGGGCCGTAGGTGACCTGGGACGCGGTCCAGGATCGCACCCGGCCCGACGCGGCATCCGACGACCCTGACCCGGCCAGCGGGCTGCGCTGGGAGATCAGGTATGTGCGGCGGTTGCTGGTGGCCGATGTGCTGGTCGCGCTCGGCGCCGGGCTGGTCGGCTTCCTCACCCGGTTCGGCGAGGTCACCCGGTACAACCGCACGTACCTGCTGCTGTCCGCGCTGCTGCCGGTGGTGTTGGTGGTGGCGCTGGCGCTGAGCCGGGCGTACGAGCGGCGGTACCTGTTCGTGGGCGGGGAGGAGTACCAGCGGGTGCTGCGCGCCGGTACCGGGCTGGTGGCGGCGTTCGCACTGTGCTCGTACGCGCTGGACGTGCGGCTGGCGCGCGGGTACGTGGTGCTGGCGGTACCGCTGGCCGCGCTGGCCTGCCTGGCGGTGCGCTGGTGCATGCGTACCCGGCTGCACCAGGCCCGGCGTGCCGGTGCGTACCAGCGCCGGGTGATCGCGGTCGGGCACGAGCTGGCGGTGCTGGAGCTGGCCCGGCGGCTGCGCCGCGAGCGGTACCACGGCCTGCAGGTGGTGGGCTGCTGCCTGCCCACGGGCCGGACCGGCCACCTGAGCGTGCCGGTCTACGGCTCGTTCGGCGAGGTGGCCGCGGCGGTACGGGAGGCGTGCGTGGACACCGTGATCGTGCTGTCCTGTCCGGAATTTGACGGTCATGCCCTGCGCGAGCTGGCCTGGCAGCTGGAGCGCGACGACGTCGACCTGATGGTGGCCAGTTCGCTGGTCGACGTGGCCGGCACGCGGACCACGATCCGGCCGGTGGACGGCCTGCCGCTGCTGCACGTCGAGCACGCCCGGCTGGCCGGCAGTGCCCGGGTGGTCAAGGCGGTCTTCGACCGGCTGCTGGCGGCGTTGCTGCTGGTGGTGAGCCTGCCACTGCTGGTGGGGCTGGCCGTCGCGGTGCGCTGGCGGTCGCCGGGACCGGTGCTGTTCCGGCAGGTGCGCGTCGGCAAGGACGGGCACGAGTTCGTCATGTTCAAGTTCCGCACCATGCACGCGGGTGCGGAGGCCCGGCTCGCGGAGATCCGGCACTTGAACGAGCATGACGGGGTGCTGTTCAAGATGCGCCGCGATCCGCGGGTCACGCCGGTCGGGCGGTGGCTGCGGCGGTGGTCGCTGGACGAGTTGCCGCAGATCGTCAACGTGCTGGGCGGGCAGATGTCGTTGGTGGGGCCGCGCCCGCCACTGCCGCACGAGGCGGCCCGCTACGCCGACGATGTTCGTCGCCGCCTGGCCGTTAAGCCGGGAATGACCGGACTGTGGCAAGTTTCTGGCCGTTCAGACCTCCCCTGGGAGGAGGCGGTCCGGCTGGACCTGAGGTATGTAGAAAACTGGTCGTTGTCACTCGACCTCGTGATCTTGTTGCGCACACTGAACGCAGTGTGCCGAGCCTCGGGAGCATACTGATGCCACCCGCTGTAGACGGCGCGTTCGCGCGCTGGCTGGCCGAATCGGCCGGGGATCTGCTGTGCCAGTTGCGCGCGGAGATGGGGCACGCCGACCCCGCCGCACTGCGCGCGGCCGGTGACAAGCAGTCACATAACCTGATCACCGCCGCGCTGGCCCGCTGGCGCCCGGGCGACGAGGTGCTTTCCGAAGAGGGGGTACGCGACGCGCCCGAGCGCCTGTCCGCCGAGCGGGTGTGGATAGTGGACCCGCTGGACGGTACCCGCGAATACGGCGAACCGGACCGTACCGACTGGGCGGTCCACATAGGACTGTGGGTGCGTGGCTCCACGGCACCGTCCCGCCTGGCGGCTGCCGCGGTGGCGCTGCCCGCCTCGCAGCGGGTACTCGCCACGGACATCCCGCCCGGGTACCCGCTGATGTCGGCCGAGGCCGCCACCGGCGGTACCCTCCGGTTGGCCGCCAGCCGGTCGCGGCCGCCCGCCTTCCTCGCGGCCCTGGCCGGGGAGATCGGCGCGGAGCTGGTGCCGATGGGTTCGGCCGGCGCGAAGATCGCCGCGGTGATATCGGGTGATGTCGACGCGTATGTGCATGCCGGCGGCCAGTACGAGTGGGACTCCGCCGCGCCGGTGGGTGTGGCCTACGCCACGGGGCTGCACGCGTCGAGGCTGGACGGGTCCGCTTTGGAATACAATCGGCCGGACCCGTTGCTGCCCGATCTTGTGGTCTGCCGCAAGGACCTTGCGTCCCAGCTGCTGACCGCGCTACGCCGGGTCAGCTAGGTCCGACGTCATGACAGATTGGCCTTCGCCGATGGATCAGCCGGCTGGCTCCCGTGCCGCGCACACCTACCGCGTGTCCCATCTGGACGCGCTGGAGGCGGAGAGCGTCTTCATCATGCGCGAGGTGGTCGCGGAGTTCGAGCGGCCGGTGCTGCTGTTCTCGGGCGGCAAGGACTCCATCGTCATGCTGCGCCTGGCGGAGAAGGCGTTCCACCCGGCCCGGATCCCGTTCCCGGTGATGCATGTGGACACCGGGCACAACTTCCCCGAGGTGCTCGCGTACCGCGACCGGCGGGTGGACGAGTTGGGCGTGCAGCTGATCGTCGCGTCGGTGCCGGAGGCCCTGGAGCACGGGCTGGTGCGCGAGTCGCCGGACGGGATGCGCAACCGGATCCAGACGCCGGTACTGCTGGCCGCGGTGGAGAAGTACCGGTTCGACGCGCTGTTCGGCGGCGCCCGCCGGGACGAGGAGAAGGCGCGGGCCAAGGAGCGCGTGTTCAGCTTCCGCGACGACTTCGGCCAGTGGGACCCGAAGAACCAGCGGCCGGAGCTGTGGTCGCTCTACAACGGGCGGGTACATCCGGGTGAGTCGATCCGGGTCTTCCCGCTGTCGAACTGGACGGAACTGGACGTCTGGCACTACATCGCCCGGGAGCGGCTGAGCCTGCCGGAGATCTACTACGCGCACGACCGCGAGGTGGTCGAGCGCGACGGCATGCTGTACGCGGTCAACGAGTTCCTGCCCAAGCGGGACACCGAGGAGTCCTTCGTGACCCAGGTGCGGTACCGCACGGTCGGTGACGCCTCGTGTACCGCCGCGGTCCGCTCCGCCGCGGACACCATCCAGAAGGTGATCGACGAGGTCGCGGTCACCCGGATCACCGAGCGCGGCGCGACCCGCGGCGACGACCGGGTCAGCGAGGCCGCCATGGAGGACCGCAAGCGGGAGGGCTACTTCTGATGACCTTCACAGCGAGCATCGAACCGCCGCTCGCCAAGGTCGACATGCTGCGGTTCGCCACCGCCGGCTCGGTCGACGACGGCAAGTCCACGCTGATCGGCCGGCTGCTGTACGACTCGAAGGCCATCTTCGAGGACCAGCTCTCCGCGGTCGAGGCGGTCAGCGCCGCCCGCGGCGACGAGTACACCAACCTGGCGCTGCTCACCGACGGCCTGCGCGCCGAGCGCGAGCAGGGCATCACCATCGACGTGGCGTACCGGTACTTCGCCACGCCGCGGCGGAAGTTCATCATCGCCGACACCCCGGGGCACATCCAGTACACCCGGAACATGGTGACCGGGGCGTCGACCGCCGACCTGGCGCTGATCCTGGTGGACGCGCGCAAGGGCATGGTGGAGCAGTCCCGCCGGCACGCGTTCCTGTGCTCGTTGCTGCGGGTACCGCACATGGTGCTGTGCGTGAACAAGATGGACCTGGTCGACTACTCGCAGAGCGTGTACGAGGCGATCGCGGAGGAGTTCTCCGACTTCGCGATGAAGCTGGAGGCGCCCGACCTCACCGTCATCCCGATCTCCGCGCTGCTCGGCGACAACATCGTCGCCCGGTCCGACCGGATGCCGTGGTACGACGGTCCGTCCCTGCTGCACCACCTGGAGCACGTACACATCGCCTCGGACCGGAACCTGGTGGACGTACGGTTCCCGGTACAGTTCGTCATCCGTCCACAGTCGACAGTGGTACAGGACTACCGCGGGTACGCCGGGCAGGTGGCGTCCGGGGTACTCAAGCCGGGGGACGAGGTGATGGTGCTGCCGTCCGGCTTCACCACGCGGATCGCCGGCATCGACACGGCGGACGGCCCGGTCACCGAGGCGCACCCGCCGATGTCGGTCACCATCCGGCTGGAGGACGAGCTGGACGTCTCCCGGGGCGACCTGATCTGCCGGCCCAACAACGCGCCGGCCGTGGCGCAGGACATCGAGGCGATGGTCTGCTGGATGGACGAGACGAGGCCGATGACGGTGGGCGGCAGGTACGCCATCAAGCACACCACCCGGGCGGCCCGCGCGGTGGTACGCGGCCTGCACTACCGGCTGGACGTGAACACGCTGCACCGCGACGAGTCGGCGGAGCGCCTGACGCTCAACGAGATAGGCCGGGTACGGCTGCGCACGACGGTACCGCTGCTCGCCGACGACTACCGGCGCAACCGCACCACGGGCGGCTTCATCGTGATCGATGAGACCACGAACCGCACCGTGGGCGCAGGGATGATCGTCGAAGCCTCCTGACTCACCGGCCGCACCGGCGACTCAGACCTTCGGTCATAGTTTCACGTTGGCTCTCGGCCAACCGCGTAAGACTTGTGTAACCTGTCGTCCGGCTTGCTGGGGGAGTGCGAGGCTGGAGGACGGATGCCGCGTCGGGTACTGGGCAGGCACACGCGCCCGGCGGGGTCCCTGCGACGCCGTACCCAGGTGGGCGTCGCCATCGCGGTGGTACTCGCGGCGATCGGCGGGTTCGTGGTGCGCGGCGCGTTCAACGCGCTCGCCGACCTGCAGACCGCCGGCGTGGACAACTACCGCACCGGGTGGGACCACAACGAACCCAACCTGGCGCCCAGCACCGTCTCCGGCAGCAACTTCGGCCAGCTGTTCGCGACGAAGGTCGACGGCCAGGTGTACGCCCAACCACTGGTCATCGGCTCCACCGCGGTGGTCGCCACCGAGAACGACATGGTGTACGGGATCGACGCGGTCAGTGGCACCGTCAAGTGGTCGGACAACTTCGGCCCGACCTGGCCGGCCGCGACCATCGGCTGCGCCGACCTGACGCCCAACCTGGGCAGCACCTCCACCGGTGTCTACGACCCGTCGTCGAACACCGTGTACCTCACCACCAAGGTGAACAACGGAGTGGACGCGCTGCACCCGAACTGGTACCTGCACGCGGTCGACGCCGGTACCGGCGCGGAGCGCTCGGGCTGGCCGGTCAAGATACTCGGTACCCCCGCCAACGACCCGAACCACCCGTTCAGCCCGTACGACGTGAACCAGCGGCCCGGCCTGCTGCTGATGGACGGCGTCGTCTACATGGCGTTCGGTTCGCAGTGCGACTACGGCACGTACGTCGGCTGGGTGGCCGGCGTGAACCTGAGCACGCACGCCATCAACATGTGGTCGGACGAGGTCGGGGTCAGCAGCCACATGGCCGGCATCTGGCAGGGCGGCGGCGGCCTGGTGTCCGACGGCTCCGGGCGCATCTTCGTCAGCACCGGCAACGGTGTCACCGCACCCAACGCGGCCGGTACCACGCCGCCGCAGCAGCTGTCGCAGTCGGTGGTACGGCTCGGCGTGGCCGCCGACGGGGTCATCTCGGCGAAGGACTTCTTCAGCCCGGCCAACGCGGCCACCCTGGACCAGAACGACCAGGATCTCGGCTCCGGCGGTCCGATCGCGCTGCCGTCGCCGTACTTCGGCACCTCCGCCGTCCCGAACCTCATGGTCGAGGTGGGCAAGGAGGGCCGGCTGTTCCTGCTGAACCGGGACAACCTCGGCGGCAAGGCGCAGGGCACCGGCGGTACCGACAGCGTGGTGCAGAGCCTCGGCCCGTACAAGGGGCTGTGGGGGCACCCGGCCGCGTACGGCGGCGAGGGCGGGTACGTCTACTACACGCAGAACGCGAGCAGCCTGCTGGCGTTCAAGTACGGCACGGACGGTACCGGCAAGCCGGCGCTCAGCCTCGCCGGGAACAGCGCCGAGACGTACGGGTACACGTCGGGTTCGCCGCTGGTCACCTCCGACGGGACGACCGCGGGTTCCGGTGTCGTGTGGGTCGTGGGCGTGGACGGTCCGACCGGTGCCAACGGCCGGCTGTGCGCGTACAACGCGGTACCGGCCAACAACCGCATGAACCTGTTGCGCTGCTTCCCGATCGGTACCGGCGTGAAGTTCGCGACCCCGGCCGCGTCGGCGGGCCGGGTCTATGTCGGCACCCGCGACGGCTACCTGTACGGGTTCGGCCAGCCCGTGACGGCCGCGCTGAACCTGCCGCAGACCAGCTTCGGCAACGTCCTCGTCTCGCAGACCGGCCAGGCCACGGTGACCGCGACCGCGACCCGTACCGTCACCGTCACGGCGGTGACCACCACGGCGCCGTTCGCGGTCGCCACGCAGCCGGCGCTCCCGGTGACCCTCAACGCCGGGCAGACGCTCAGCGTCCCGGTGTCCTTCGCACCGACGGCACCCGGCTCGACCACCGGGACGCTCAGCTTCGCGGCCACGGATGGCAGTTCCACCATCACGCTGGGTGGGGCACTCCAGGGTGTCGGCGTCAGACCCGGGTTCACCGGCAGCCCCGCGCAGCTGGACTTCGGTGACATCGCGGTGGGCGCGACCGAGACGCTGAGCGTCGGCTTCACCAACACCGGCACGGCGGACGAGACCATCACGTCCGTCACCAGCCCGGCCGCGCCGTTCACGGCCAGCGGCATGCCCGCCACGTCCACGGTGGTGGCACCCGGCCAGTCGGTCAACGTCGCCATCACCTTCACCCCGACCGCCACCGGCAGCGTCAGCTCGTCGGTGTCGGTGGGTGGGCCGGACGGCACGGGTACGGTCGTGCTGAAGGGCAACGGGGTCACCGGGCACGCGCAGCTGTCGGTATCCCCGGCCGCGTTGAGCTTCGGCTCGATCCCGGTCGGGCTGACTGCGACGCAGACGCTGACTGTGTCGAACACGGGCAACCTCAACGTGACCGTGACCAAGGCGGCCCCGCCGGCTCTGCCGTTCGTGGTGAACACGCCGCTGCCCGAGGGGCAGGTGCTGACCCCGGGCGACAGCCTGCAGGTGCTCGTCACCTTCGCGCCCACCGCCACCGGCGCGGTGACGGGGCACTACACCATCAGCTCGAACGACGGGCAGGGCAGCCACGACGTGGCCATCAGCGGTACCGGCGTGGACCCCGCGGGCGGTAAGCCGCTGCCCGCGCTGGGCGCCGGCGGCTGGGTGTTCAACGGCTCCGCGGCGATGTCCGGTACCGACCTCGTCCTGACCACCGCAACCTCGAACCAGGACGGTTCGGCCGTGTTCTCCTCCCCGGTGGCGAGCAGCGGGCTCAAGGCGTCCTTCACCGCGTCGATCGGCGGCGGCAACGGTGCGGACGGCCTCACGTTCGCGATGCTCGACGCCGCCAGCGCCACGCCGACGAGCCTCGGCGCCGGCGGTGGCGGGCTCGGCGTCCTGGGCCTGCACGGCGTCGCGGTGACGCTCGACACGTTCAAGGGTGGCAACGATCCGTCCAGCAACTTCGTGGGTTTGAGCGCGGGTACCGCGAACGGCGCACTGTCCTATGTGGCCACCGCGACGAACGTGCCGAACCTGCGCACCGGTACGCACACCGTGGGGGTGGCCGTCTCCGGCACCACGGTGAGCGTCACGCTGGACGGTACGTCCATCATCTCGGCGGCCGTGGCCGGGTTGCCGGCCAGCGTGCTGCCCGCCTTCACCGGCTCCACCGGCGGGTCGAACGACCGGCATGCGGTGAGCAACGTGGCCGTCTCCGCCGGCGGTACCGCGCTGCCGCCACCCGGATCCGGTTGGCGCTTCAACGGTGGGGCGTCGATGGCCGGCTCCTCGGCGATCCTCACCCAGGCACTGCCGAACACCGCGGGCAGCGCCTTCTACTCCGACCCGGTCGCCACCGACAACCTGGTCGCGTCGTTCAGCCTGTCCATCAACGGCGGCTCGGGCGCGGACGGTACCACCTTCGCGCTGCTCGACCCGGCGCAGAACAGCGCCACGAGCGTGGGTGGCGTGGGCAGCCGGCTCGGCTTCGCCGGACTCGCCGGGGTCGCGGTGGCGTTTGTGACGTACCCGCAGAGCGGCGTCAACTCCAACAACTTCGTGGCGTTGCTGACGAGTACCCCGGGCGCCACCGCGCCGACCGTCGTCGCGTCCAGTACCAACGTCCCCCCGCTGCGCGGCTCCACCCGCAACGCGGTGGTTCGCGTGGTGGGTACCACGCTCGCGGTGATGGTGGACGGCGTGCAGGTGCTCAGCGCGTCGGTACCGTCGCTGCCGACCAGGGCGATCGTCGGGTACACGGCGTCCACCGGCGGCTCCACGGACGTGCACGCGGTCACCAACGCCCAGGTGCTCACCGGCGGCGCCGCCCTCGGCACGAGCGCGATCCCCGCACCGCCGGCCGCGGGCTGGACCGACAACGGCTCGGCGACGACGTCCGGCACGGGTACGGTCCAGCTGACCCCGGCGGCCGCGCAGAAGGCCGGTACCGCCTTCTGGCACAGCGCGGTGCCGACCGCCCGGCTGGACGCGAAGTTCACGCTGCAGATGAACGGCGGTACCGGCGCCGACGGCGCGGCGTTCGTGCTGGCGGACCCGGCGAAGTCGAGTGCCACCTCGGTCGGCGCGGCCGGTGGCGGGCTCGGCTATCTCGGGCTGACCGGCGTGGCGGTGTGCTTCGTGACGTACCAGCACACCGGGTACCCGTCCAGCAACTTCGTCGGCATCAGCACCGGCGGCAGCAACGGCGCGCTGACGTTCGTGGCCACCTCGACCAGCGTCCCGGCCCTGCGCACCGGTACCCACGCCGTCGAGGTCTCGGCCGGCGGCGTCGGCGACCTGGTCGTGAAGGTGGACGGCAAGCTGGTGCTGGACACCAAGGTCGCGGTACCGGCGAACGCGCTCGTCGGCTTCAGCGCCGGCACCGGCTCCATCACGGATGTGCACGCGGTCAGCGGTGTCACCGTCACCTACTGAGTGATGCGCCGACGAACCGCCATCGCCGTCGCGGTGGTCGCCTGCCTGGCCACCGCCGCCACGCTCGGGGCGATCGCCGCGCACCGCCACGCCGTGCGGCGACCCGCCGGGGTGGCGCGGCCCGTTCCGGCTGCCGCACCGGGGATCCTCTCGTATCACAAGCCCGCGCTGGCCTCCTCGTCCCGCGACGACAAGGACTGCGCCGGCTGCGCGCCGTCCCGCGCCGTCGACCTGGATCCGGCCACCCGCTGGGCTTCGGTGCCGGACGGTGGTCCCGCCTGGCTGTCGGTGGACCTGGGTGCACCGTCCACCGTGGACCGCGTGGTGCTGCAGTGGGGCAGCGACTATGCCAGCGGGTACGAGTTGCAGGTGTCGCCGGACGGGCACGGCTGGTCGACGGTCTTCCGGCAGACCCGCGGAACGGGACTGCTGGAGTCGCTGCCGGTACGCGGATCCGGCCGGTACGTGCGCCTGTACGCGACCCGGTCGGCCACCGGTGCGGGCGGGTACTCGCTGTGGGAGTTCCAGGTGTACGGCACCGGCGGCGCGCCGCTGCCACCACCGGCCCGCCCGCGGGCACCGGAGCAGCCGCTCGTGCTGGTGTGGAGCGACGAGTTCAACGGCAGCGCGGGCAGCCCACCCGATCCGGCGAAGTGGCGGCCTGACGTCGGCAACGGAGCGCACGACGAGCTGGAGTACTACACCGACAACCGCAACGCGTACCAGGACGGCAGCGGGGACCTCGTGCTGGAGGCGCGCCGGGAAGCCACGCCCGGCAGCACCTGCGCCCGCGATCCCGTGTCCGGCAGCGACACCTGCCAGTACACCTCGGCCCGGCTGAACACGTACGGCCGGTTCAGCTTCACGTACGGCCGCGCCGAGGCGCGCATCAAGGTGTCCGGTACCCCCGGGCTCTGGCCGGCCTTCTGGCTGCTCGGCGAGGACCTCTACACGGGCGCCGAGCCGTGGCCCAACTGCGGCGAGATCGACGTGATGGAGCACCTGGGCCGGGCGCCGGACTGGGTGTCGGCCACCATCCACGCGCCCGCGTACTACGCGGCCGGCGGCATCACCGCACGGGACCGCAGCGCCGCGGACTTCGCCGCCGCCTTCCACCTGTACGCGGTGGACTGGACGCCGCAGGACATGACGTTCTCGGTGGACGGCCGGCCGTTCTTCACGGTACGCAAGGATGCCGTCGAGCGGACCCGCGGCCCGTGGGTGTACGACCACCCGTTCGTCCTGCTGCTCGACAACGCGGTCGGCGGTTCGTTCCCCGGACCGCCCGGCCCGCAGACCGCACTGCCCCAGCGCATGCTCGTCGACTACGTGCGCGTGTACCAGTAGCCGTCAGCCGGTGACGGTCACCAGGGTGGCGCTGGCCGGCCGCAGGGCGAGCGTGAACCCGCCCGGCCCGGCGCTGATCCGGTCCGGTGGGCCCGGGGTGAAGGTGCCGTCCCGGTTGACCCGCCGGCCCTGGATGGCGATACCGGCACTGCTGTCGAGCGACTCGCCGGTCAGGTGGAGCACCTCGGCTGCGTGCCCGGTACCGGGGTCGAGGCGCAGTGCGGCGGCGGCCGGGTCCGCGTTGACCACCAGCACGCGTACCCTGCCGTCGGCGCCGCGAACGGCGTACGCGTCGACGTGCCGCGACCCGGCGCCGGTCACGGTCACCGGCAGGAACTCGCCGGCGCCGAGCAGGTGTGCCATGAGCAGTCCATAGTAGACAGGCTGCGGGGTGAGTACCCCGGCGGCGAGGTCGGCCGCGCCCGCCGCGCACAGCGGCGTGTAGTGGCGTACCTTGCCGTCGGTCTCGGGCCGGCCGCACAGCCCGGCGGTGCCGTGGAAGTTCAGCCCGGATACGCCGTGCTGGGCCAGGCGCAGCGTGTAGTCCAGCGCCCAGAGCGCGCTGCCGTACACGTCGCTGACGCCGGCCAGGCCGCCCTGGTTCACCGAGTTGGTCTCGTCGCGCCGCAGCGGCAGGTGGTACGCGCGGGCGACCGCCACCGCGCGGTCGACCAGGCGCAGGTCCCGCGCGGCGGTCGCGGGCGACAGCAGGTCCGCCAGCGTCGGCTGCCGCGCGGGGTCCTGCGCGAGCGCGTACGGCTGGTCGGTCAGCAGGACGACCCGGTCGTGCTCGTCGCGTGCGAAGTTCGCGATCCAGGCGCCCGCGTACGTGTTCGGCCCGGCCAGCGGGGCGCCTGCCCGGGTGACCGCGTCCGCGCACGCCTCGAACTCCGCGCGGTAGTCGGCGTACCCGTACCCGGCCGGCCGCACCCGCCCCGCGTACCCGTTGGGTTCGTTGCCGCACTCCACGGCCGCCAGCAGCGCACCCAGCCGCGCGGTGGCGTACTGCGCCTCGGCCGTGGCGCGCGGCGCGTCGAACCGGGCGAGGTTGACGCCGAGCTCCACCCGCCAGCCGGTGGCCTGGGCGAGGCCGGCGAGCACGTCGATCTCCGGTGGCCCGATCGAGGTCTTGGCCCAGGGTGGCACCGGCAGGTGGTCGGGGTTCCAGATGACGTAGTCGTCGACGGCGTTCGCGCCGACCTTGAGGTACCCGGTGCCCAGGCCGCGCATCAGGTTGGCGAGGTTGCCCCGCCCCGCCTCGAACCCGGGGCGCAGCGCCAGTTCGTCGGCCTCGTACGACAGGCCCAGCACGGTCGCGGGCAGCACGCCGGCGGTGCGCGACGCATCCACGGTGACGACCACAGTGGACAGTGGTGCCAGGGTCCGGGCCGTGCCGGGGTGGCGCGCGGGGGCGAACACGGCCACGCCGACCGCTGCGGCCAGCGTGGCCAGGCACACGAGCGAAACCACCAGGAGGTACCGCCGCCACCAGCGCCGTGCCGCGGCACCGGTCACCGGCTCAGGCACGGGGGTTGCGGACCAGCAGGAGTACCCGGACCTGGCTGAGCTTCGTCGTGCTCGCGACGGTGTAGTGCGCGTGCAGGTACTGCGCCCGGCTGGCGGGCATGCCGGTGAACGGGTCGGGCCTGCCGCCGTTGCTGGACACCAGCCAGATGCGCGGGGTCTGGCCGGCGCAGGCCGCGGGGTCCCCGCACTCGATGGCGCCGTACCAGCCCGTCCGGGCCGCCGGTATCGCGAGGAACACGTCCCGCGGGTGCACGCCGTGCAGCAGGTACGACATGGGCAGCCGGCCGACGCGGTTGGTGCCGGCGTACGCGATCCCGTCGCCGGTCTGGTACCCGCTGGTGACCAGGGCCGCGGCGGCCCGGAAGTCCGGCTCCCCGGGCGCGGTGTTACCACGGACGTGGCCCTGGTCCACCCAGCCGAACACGACGGACAGCACCAGCGCCGCCGGTATGGCCACGGCCCGGTACCGGGCGAGGGCGCGCGGCACCCGCGGCACCGGTACCACCACGGCCGCGGCGCAGAGCAGCGCCCAGGCGGGCAGCGTGAACAGCACGTACTTGGCCAGGAACAGGTGCGCGATGGGGAATGTCAGGTAGCAGAACAAGGGTGGCAGCAGCGCCCACACCGCCAGCGGGGCGAGCAGGTGGCGGTGGGTGGCTCCGATCGCCACGGCGCCGAAGAGGCCGACCACCACCACGGTCCACGCGATGGTGTGCGAGTAGAACAGGTCGTTGGGGTACTTCGTGATGGCCAGCCAGTCATCGGTGACCCAGTCGACCTGCCCCTTCTGGCCGGATGCGAGGTACAGCATCGGGGCGGCGAGCAGGGCCACCGCTCCGGTCGCGTAGAGCCAGGGTCTGGCGGGTACGCCGTCGTGCCGCCTGGCCCGCCAGACCAGCAGCGCGTGCGGTGCGATCAGCAGCGCGGCGACGAAGTGCAGGTAGGTCAGGGCCAGCAGGCAGGCACCGTACGGCAGCCAGCGCCGCCACGAGGGCCGGCGCAGCGCGTACAGCAGCGCGAGAGTGCACAGCACAGCGAGCGCGGTGACCCACGCGTACGAGCGCGCCTCCTGCGCGTACCGCGAGACGGCCGGGAACGTGGCGAACAGCAGGCCCGCAAGGACCCCGACCACGCGGTCGAAGAGCTGGGTACCGAGTACCGTCAGCGCGCCGGCGGCGACCGCCATGGCGACGATGGACGGCAGCCGCAGCGCGAGCATCGACGTGCCGGCCACCTGGATCCAGAAGTGCATGCACAGGTAGTAGAGCGCGTGCACGATGTCGATGTTGCCGAGCAGCCGGAACAGGTCCGCCCAGGAGAGCCGGGCGGCGTAGTAGGTGATGTACTCGTCGTTCCAGAGCTGCCGGTCGCCGATGCCGATCAGCCCGGCCACGGCGGCGGTGAGCGCGGCCGGCAGGGCGAGCAGGAGCCAGGCCAGCGGCCGGCCGGCCGGGGGAGCGGCGGGCGCGGG
>DATEJJ010000427.1:0-2262 GCA_035278125.1 Rugosimonospora sp. | reverse complement strand
GATCGTCGGGCTCGGCCCGGGCGCGGAGGACCTGCGCGCGCCCCGGGCCACCGAGGCGCTGCGCCGCGCGTCGGTCGTGGTCGGGCTGGACCAGTACCTGGACCAGATCCGGCACCTCCTGCGCCCCGGCACCCGGGTGCTGGACAGCGGGCTGGGGGACGAGGAGCTGCGCGCCCGTACCGCCGTGGAGCTGGCCGGAGCGGGGCACGCGGTGGCGCTGGTCGGCTCGGGCGACGCGGGCGTGTACGCGATGGCCTCGCCCGCGCTGCAGCTGGCGGGCGGCGACGTCGACGTGCACGCGGTACCCGGCATCACCGCGGCACTGGCCGCCGGTGCCCTGCTCGGCGCGCCGCTCGGGCACGACCACGCCTACCTGTCGCTGTCCGACCTGCACACGCCCTGGCCCGTCATCGAGGGCCGGCTCTCCGCCTGCGCCGCCGCCGACCTGGTGCTGTGCCTGTACAACCCGCGCAGCACCAGGCGTACCGGCCAGTTCGACAAGGCGCTCGCGCTGCTGGCCGGGCACCGGGGCCCGGGTACCCCGGTCGGGGTGGTACGCGACGCCAGCCGGCCGGGTGAGCGGGTGCGGCACACCACGCTCGGCGAGCTGGCGGCCGATCCGTCCATGGTGGACATGCGCAGCGTGGTGCTGGTCGGCTCCACCCGTACCGCCCGGATCGCCGGCCGCATGGTGACCCCGCGGGAGTACCGGTGGCTACCGTGACCTTCACCGGCTGCGCGGGCTGCGGCGCCTGCCTGCTCACCTGCCCCACGCACGCGATCCGCCCGGACGGCGGTCACCTGGTGGCGCTGGCGCGGCTGTGCACCGGCTGCGGCGAATGTGTCGAGATCTGCCCGGTCGACGCGATCGACCTGGTACCCGAGCAGGGGGTGGCGCGATGACGACCGAGACCTACGCGGCGGGCCGGTGGACCCGGGGCGAGCGGCTGCGGCTGTCCGGCATCGTGGCCACGGTGGCCGCCCTCAACGTGGCGGGCTGGTCGCTGTACTTCTACTACACGCACGACCTGACCGCGGCCAGTGCGTTCGCCGGCGCCGGTACCCTCGCCTACATCCTGGGCGTGCGGCACGCGTTCGACGCGGACCACATCGCGGCCATCGACGACACCACCCGGCTGATGCTGCTGCGCGGCCGGCGCCCGGTGGGTGTCGGGTTCTTCTTCGCGATGGGACACTCCACAGTGGTCCTGCTGCTCGCGCTGGTGGTGGCGTTCGCCGCCCGCAGCGCCGCCGCGCACCACCTGGACGCGCTGCGGCACGCGGGTGCGCTCGTGTCCACTGTGGTCGCCGTGGCGTTCCTGACCCTGGTCGGCGTGCTCAACGCGATGGTACTGGCCGCGCTGGTCCGGCTGTGGCGCCGGCTGACCCGGGGCGAGGTGGACCAGGCCGCGATCGACCGGGAACTGGCCAACCGCGGCCTGATGAACCGGATGCTCGGCGGCCGGCTGCGCGGGCTGATCCGCAGCAGCTGGCACATGTTCGCGGTCGGGCTGCTGTTCGGGCTGGGCCTGGAGACCGCGAGCGAGATCACGCTGCTGTCGCTGCAGGCGTCCACCGCGACCCAGGGCGCGCTGCCGGCACTGGCCGTGCTCACCCTGCCGCTGCTGTTCGCCGCCGGAATGTCCACCATGGACACCGCGGACTCGCTGCTGATGACCCGGGCCTACTCGTGGGCGTACCGGCAGCCCGCCCGGCGGCTCTACTACAACCTGGCCACCACCGGTATGACGGTGCTCGTCGCGCTGTTCGTCGCGTCGGTGTACCTGGCCAGCCTGCTGGTCCAGGGCACCGGCTGGGGCGGCCCGCTGGGCTGGTACGCCGGCCTCGCCGACCAGTTCGAGGTGCTCGGGTACGTCATCGTGGGCGCGTTCCTGCTCGCCTGGTGCGGGGCGGTCGCCACCTGGACGCTGGGCCGCTTCGACGAGCGGTACTCGTCGTGAACCGCACGGTGCACCCGATCGAGGCGCAGTCGTACCGGCTGCTGCGCGCCGAGGTGGACACCTCGGGCCTGCCGCCGCGTACCCGGGACGTGGTGGAGCGCGTGGTGCACACCACCGCCGACCCGGGCTGGCTGGCGGATCTGGTCTGCGACGAGGCGGCGTTGGCGGCCGGTGCCCGGGCACTCGCCGGTGGCGCGCCACTGGTCGTGGATGCCGGCATGGTGGCCGCCGGCATCACGGCGTACCCCTCGATGTGTCTGGTCGGCAGCCCGGCGGCGGCCGAGCTGGCCCGCGAGCGGCG
>DATEJJ010000426.1:0-6554 GCA_035278125.1 Rugosimonospora sp. | reverse complement strand
GTTGACCAGCTTGAGCGGCTTACCCAGTCCCATGCCCTGCTCCTTGGGCAGGGGCAGCGTGTAGATGCCCTGGTGGGTGAGCACCTCACGGCGCCACACCGACCGGCAGATCGCCACGATCTCCCGGGTCCGGCCCAGCGGCTGATCGTAGGGCACCCCATGCCACCCCTCGATGACCTGTGGCGCGGATACGCCGCGGCGAACGCGCAACGTGCGACGCCGAGCCTCCACCGAGCTGACCCGGGTCGGGCTGGACCCTGTAGGTGCCGAAGACTCGGTCGTCGGCCGACCAGCAATTTCTCGAGTACGGCTCGATCTTGAAAGGTGGAAGTTGAGTTGGTCGCTCAACCCACTCAAGCGACTGCTCAAATCTCCTTAAGCATTCGCTCAATGAGCGCGATCTTCACCAGCAGCAGACCCAGACAACCCCAGCTCACAGTCGGTGACGGAGTATTGGCACCCCACACGCCTCGGTGGTGTGGACGAATGTGGTCGAGGGGTAACCGCCGCACTGCGCGCGTATGTTGCGACACGCGCCGACCTCGTCGAGGCCGGTCGCCCTTTGTCGTGTCGGATACTAAGCCACGCCTGTTGCAATACTGTGTCGCACACACTATCGTTTCATCCATGCTCAGCAGCGAGTTGCACGGCCTGCACCGACAGGAACTGCGACGAGGCACCGTCGTGCTGGCCTGCCTCCTCATCCTCAAAGAGCCCAACTACGGCTACGCCCTGCTCGACCTTCTCGACCGCTCGGGCTTCGCCGTCGACGCCAACACCCTGTACCCGCTCCTGCGCCGCCTGGAAAAGCAGGGCCTGCTCACCAGCGACTGGAACACCGACGAGTCACGCCCCCGGAAGTTCTACCGCACCAGCGAGGACGGCGTGGTCCTCACCGACGCCCTCAGCCGCGACTGGGACGACCTGCACACCGCATTCCACACGTTGAAAGGCGCGTCATGACCACCACCCTCACCGACCGGTACGTCGAGGCGGCCCTGCGGCACCTGCCGGCACGGCAGCGCCCCGACATCGAAAAGGAACTACGCGGCTCCATCGCGGACGCGGTCGACGACCTGCAACGCGCCGGGACCGACCCCGCCCAGGCCGAACACGCCGCGCTCGTCGAACTCGGCGACCCGGCCCGGCTGGCCGCCGCCTACACCGACCACTCCCTCCACCTGATCGGCCCAGCGTTCTATCCGCAGTACACGCGGCTGCTCGCGGCCCTCCTCGCGACCGTGCTGCCCACAGTCGCGGTCGCCATCGCCGTCGCCCAAACCGTGGCCGGCGCCACCGCGGCCACCGTACTCAGCCGCACCACAGGCACCACCATCACGGTCGGGGTGCACCTGGCGTTCTGGACCACCCTGGCATTCGCCACGATCGAACGCACCCACGCGGTCCCGGCCCGAACCTGGACCCCGGCCGACCTTCCACCCTCGCCCGCACCCCGCGCCCGGCTCGGCGGACTGCTCGCCGGTACCCTGTTCCTCGGCCTGTTCACCACATTCGTCCTGCTCTCACCCACGATCAGCACCCAACGCGACGCCGCGGGCAAACCGATCGGGATCCTCTCCCCCTGGCTGTGGCACACCGGCATGGTCTACCTCTACCTCGCCTTCGCCATCACCGGGCTCGGCTTCACCTTCGCCGAACCCCACCTTCGATGGACCATCCCGGCCGCGCTGACCCGCATCGTCGTGGACGCTGTCTGCCCCACCATCCTGATCTACGTCGCGGTCACCCACCGCGTGCTCAACCCCGCGTTCGTGTCCGCCGCCGGCTGGCCAACACCGGCGACCAGATGGACGACCGTCGGCCTCACGATCCTGGGGACCGCCACACTGCTCCGCACCGCGGTCCAACTGGCCGCCGGGATCCGCCGACGGACCTGGGTGACACCCAACTGGAACACCCTGATCCACACCGCGGTCGACGAGATCACCCACCTGTCCCACCGCCGATCGGCACAGATCTGACCACATCACGCACACCAGAGGCCGGGTCCACACCCGGCCTCCCCACCGTCTTAGACACCGACCACGCCAACCCGGCAACGACCCGTGCCCACCCACGGTCCCGTCCCGTTGGTGCAGAAACGCACAAGAAGGCCGCCCCGCCCGCGCGCCGGACCGGGGGAGGGCGAAACATCGCCCCAGCAAGACCACCCGCGGCAGCGACCGGGCCAGCGGACACCCGCCGACGCGCGTACCCTCAGCGACCCCCGTGCCTACCGAACCACACGCCTGAGACTCCGTCGTGGGCCAAACAGACCGGTGGCGACGGCCACAAGGGTGCACCAGGCGGGGTTTGGACGCGAAGGAACAGGATGGTGGCCGGCAGTCAGCCGTCGAGGGTGTGGACGGGCTGGCCCGTGAACGCGGCGATGAGGTCGAAGTCCTTGTCCACCGCGAGGACCGTCAGCCCGGTCTTCTCGGCGGTGGCCGCGATAAGCAGGTCGGGGATGGACGGGGCACGGTGCTGACCGCGGTCGGCCAGAATCATCTGTACCTGGAAGGCCCGGTCCTCGATGGCGGGTGTCAGGTGCTCGATCGGCATCAGTGACAGCGGCGGTGAGGCGAACTGTCGGCGCCCGAGGTCTCCGGAGCGGGCGCAGTAGCCCAGTTCGAGTCGGGTGATCGTGGACAGCCGCACCAGGCCCCGGTTGATGCGAGCGTCCCACACGTCACGGTTGGCCACTTGACCGAGCTGGAGCCGCACGTACGCGGACTTGTCGATCAGCCAGCTTGTTACCGCACAGTGCGGGTGTCCACGGGCGGCGCGCCCGCCGCCCGGGTACCGGACCGCGTGGTGCACGTGGTCGCGGCCGCGCACTTCGCCGGCGCGGACGGCGCCCGGCTGGCGCTCGTCCTACCGGTTGGCGCCCTGCCACACGCCGATGGACGCGGACACCGTGGCGCCGGGTAGCACGACGGTACCGGCCGGTGGCCACTGGGCGACGACCCTGCCGCCGTCCGAGGAGTCGTACACCGGGACGGTGCCCGACGCCAGATTCAGGCCGGCGGCGGCGACCAGCACGATGGCGCCGGACAGGGTCTGCCGGGACAGGTCCGGCACTACCGCGTTGACCTGCGGTCCGGACCAGGTGAAGGTGGCCGTGGTGTACGCCGGCAGGGTGTAGGTGAAGGACTGCAAGCCCCAGTTCACCTGTACCGTCTGGTCGGTGCCCGTGGTGTTGTAGGCGAGCAGCGCCTTGGAGCCGTCCGGGTTCTTCCAGGCCACGTTGCGGATCACGGAGCTGGCGGTGGAGTCGATGCGGTACGCGCCGGGCTTGACGAACTTGGTCAGTTGGCCCATGTCGTAGTACTCGATGGTGTAGTCGACCTGGCCGCTCCGGTCGTCGCCGTTGTGGACCGTGACCAGGCCGGTGCAGCTGGTGCACCCGCTGGATGCGCCCGGGATCTTGTTGTACGGGCCGTTGTTCTGGTCCAGTGCGAGGCTCCACTTCACCACGCTCCTGCCCCAGTTGCGGGTGTCGTCGACGATGTCGGCCATGTCGACGGCCTGCTGGCTCTGCGCGGTGTTCCAGATGCCGCCGGTGTGCTCGGTTTCGTACTGGTCGATCGGCGGGTACTGGTCGTGCAGGATCGACTGGAGCGTGACGTCACCCTGGTAGCCGTGCCACGCGATGCCGCCGAAGTTCGGGTCGTTGCGCAGCCTGGCGTCGTTCAGCTGGGGTGCGCCCCAGCCGGCCCAGCTGTTCCAGTTCCAGTCCAGCACCAGCACCTTGGTGGACAGGCCGGCGGCGTGCAGCGCCGGGAAGAGATAGTTGACGGTGAAGTTGTCCAGCTGCGCGCCGGTCCAGGCCATCGACGGGTACCCGTCGCAGCAGGTGGGTTCGTTCTGCACGGTGATGAAGTCGACCGGTACCCCGTTGTCCCGGTAGCCCTGTAGGTACTTCACGAAGTACTGCGCGTACGCGGGGTAGAACTCCGGTTTCAGCGAGCCGCCGCTGAACGCACCGCTGTCTTTCATCCACGGCGGTCCGCTCCACGGTGTGGCCAGCACGGTGACCGTCGGATTGATGGTCCGGGCCTGCCGGGTCAGCGGGAGCACGTCGGCCAGGTCGTGGGCGAGGGAGAACTGGGCCAGCTGCGGATCGGTCTGCCCGGGCGGCAGGTCGTCGAAGGAGTAGCTGGCCCGCGCGATGTCCGACGCGCCGATCGGGTTGCGCAGGAAGTCCAGGCCGATGCCGTGCACCGGATCGAACAGGGCGGTCATCACCGCGTCCCGGGTGGCCGGTGTCAGCAGGCCGCTGGAGTTCATCAGCCACCCCGCGGAGTCGGTGAACGACGCACCACCGCCGGTGAACTGCTGGTAGGTCCTGCCCTCATCGACGGTGATGGTCTGCCCGGCCGGCGCGCTGGTACGGGCGAACGCCTCGGACGGCTGCTGCTGCAGGCCGCGTACCACCTGGTTGCCCACCGCGGTGGTCAGCCACGCATTGACCGGCTGCGGCCAACTCCACTGCTGGTTGGCGCCGTCCGTGCAGGCCCAGATCTGCATGGGCGTCCCGTCGGCGGCGCGCACGTCCTTCGCGTCCAGGCACGCGCCCGAATGCGGATTGACCAACTGGTACCCGCTGCTGACTGTCCACTGTTGAGCGCCGGTACCGTTGCATGTCCACAGCCGCACCGGGGTACCGTTGCCGACGCTGCCACCGGCCATGTCCAGGCACTTGCCCAGCGCCCGGACCGTCCCGTCGCCGGGCAGAGACCACTGCTGGGCACCGGTACCGTTGCAGGTCCACAGCTGCACGGTGGTGCCGTCGACCGTGTTGCCCCCGTCCACGTCCAGGCACGTGCCACCGAAGCCGTACAGCGGCTGCGGCCAGCTCCACTGCTGGTTGGCGCCGCCGGTACAGGCCCAGATCTGGGTGGGCGTGCCGTCCGCGGAGCTGACATCCTTGGCGTCCAGGCAGCCACCGGAATGCGGGTTGACGACCTGCCGCGCCCCGGTGACCGTCCACTGTTGAGCCCCGGTACCGTTGCACGTCCACAGCCGCACCGGGGTACCGTTACCGACGCTGCCACCGGCCACGGCCAGGCACTTGCCCAGCGCCTGCACGGTACCGTCGCCGGGCTGCGACCACTGCTGCTGCGCGCTGCCGTTGCAGGTCAACAACTGCACCGTGGTGCCATCGGCGGTACCGCCCCCGGCCACGTCCAGGCACTTGCCGCCAAAGCCGTACCACGGACCCGCCGGTACCGTCGCCGCCTCGGCCTGCTGCGCAGGCGAACCCACCGTCACCACCAAGGTGAGGACCGCCACCACCGCCAGTACCGCGCGCAGCCGGCGCTGTCGGCCGCGGCGCCCACGCCTACCCACCGGGAAGAGGCCGCCCACAACTGCCCGGTCGTCGCGCTGCCACATGTTCGCCAGGGCGTTCCACCCCGTTCCACCGGCCGCCCACGGGACTCATGCTGAGGATTCCCGGCCACCTTGCCCAGCGTGTCGAGGTGGGCGGCGAACCGGTAGGAGGGCAGCGCGCGGGCGGTCACGTCCTGCCGGTTGAACCCGGCCAGCCGGAGGGTGGCGTCGCGCAGGTCGAGCAGAGCGCCACGATCGGCTTGTGCCTGGCCGCCGCGTACGTCATCGCGGTGTCGACCCAATGCCACGCCATCGAGGCCGGCGTCACCACGACGACCGCGGCACACGCCTCGACGCGGCGTAGGATGATCCGAACGAACCGCTGGCCGGGTTCGATGTCGTCGTCGTACCAGGTGGGGATGCCCTCGGCGGCGACGACCGCGACCAGCCGCCGCATGATCGCCAAGGTCGTCTGCCCGTTTCACGTGACCGCGAGCGTCGGGACCCGACGTCGGTGCCGGGGCGACCAGCCGCTACCGCAGGTCCAGGCGCAACGGTTGCCGATCCTCCCGGCCGGTAGCCAGCGTGTGCTGTAGCCCCGCCCGCAGCAGCGTCACCTGGTCGTCGTCGAGCGCGAGTTGGAACCGCAGGCGTGGACCGAAGCCCAGGTCCTCAGCACGTTGCGGGGTCAGCAGGATGGTCAAGGTACGGTCGGCGATCACCCACTCGGTGATGTCACCCCAGAAGCTGTAGTAGCAAGGCTCCAACCAGACGCTGTAGGTGTTCATCCCGCATCTGATCGTCTCCTCGTCGGGCGCGCCGGTCTCGATCTGGATGGTTATGGTCCGACCGCTGCCGTCCTGGTACTCGCCCACCATGATGGCGTAGACACGGTCGTCGTTGGCGGGGTTCTCGGCCACGTACCGCAGTGTCGATGGCGGTCCGTTGCGCCACGGGTTGGTCGCGGGGTCAGCGACGTCGAGACCTTCTTCGTCCTCCATCAGAATCCCTCACCCTTGGCTGGTGATCAACTTTGTCGTGTGCCGGTCCGGTCCGGCCATGGTGGCAAGCTGTCGATGCTGGTACGGCCCCGCCAGTGTAGGCGTCAGGGCTGCCGCACCACCCGGCCGCCTCGGGTCGCAGCGGGGGCGCGGGCGGATAACGGCCGCGGCCGGAGCCGACCAACTCCTGGAAACCCGCCCGCCCCTCCCCCGGCCGCC
>DATEJJ010000425.1:0-18515 GCA_035278125.1 Rugosimonospora sp. | reverse complement strand
CGGGGCGGAGGTGGCCGCGACAGCCCGCGGCCTGGGACTGGACGTCACCGTGGTGGAGGCGGCGGCCACCCCGCTGGCCGGTCCGCTCGGCGTCCGCATGGGCGCCGCTGTCGCCGCCCTGCACGAGCGGCACGGTGTACGCCTGCGGTGCGGCACCGGCGTCACCGGGCTGTCCGGCACCGCGCGGGTGGACGGGGTACGGCTGGCGGACGGCACCCGGCTCGACGCCGACGTGGTGGTACTCGGGCTCGGCGTCCAGCCCTGCGTGGACTGGCTCGCCGGCTCGCCGGTACCCGTCGGGGACGGTGTGATCTGCGACGCGAGCGGCGGTACCGGGGTACCCGGGGTGATCGCGGTGGGCGACTGCGCCGCCTGGTACGACCCCGAACTTGGCCGCCACCACCGGGTGGAGCACTGGACCGGCGCCGCCACCCGCCCCGCGCAGGCGGTGGCCGCGCTGCTGTCCGGCCGCCCGGTCCGGGCGCGGCTGCCCTACTTCTGGTCCGACCAGTACGGCCTGCGCATCCAGTTCGCCGGCCATGCCGAGCCCCACGACGAGGTCAGCGTCGAGGACGGCGCGCCGGAGGAAGGTAGCTTCCTTGCCGTGTACCGGCGCGCCGGCGAACCGGTCGCGGTGCTGGGCGTGGACCGGGTACGGTCCTTCGTCCGCTGGCGCAAGCAGCTCGAATCCCGTACCACGGTAAGGAGCCCCGGATGACCATCACCGAACTGCCGCCGAGTCTGGTCGCGACCCTGCCGGGCCGGGCGTACACCGACGCGGACCTGTTCGCCGCCGAGCAGCGCAGCGTATTCGAGGCCATGTGGTACTGCGCGGCCCGCGCCGGGGACCTGGCCGCGCCGGGTGCGTTCCGCACGGTCACCGTGGGGCGGGAGAGCGTGCTGCTGACCCGGGCCCGGGACGGCGCGGTGCACGCGTTCTACAACGTCTGCCGGCACCGGGGCGCCCGCATCTGCACCGAGGAGAGCGGTTCGGTCAGCCGGGCGCTGCGCTGCCCGTACCACGCCTGGACCTACGACCTGGACGGCCGGCTGATCGCCGCGCCCAACCTGGCCACCATGCCGGACCTGGACAAGCGGGCGTACGGGCTGCACCGGATCGCGGTGCGCGAGTGGCTCGGGTACGTCTGGGTGTGCCTGGCCGAGCAGCCGCCCCCGTTCGAGGCGGACGTCATCGGCGCGGTCACCGCCCGGCTCGGCGACCCGGACGCGATCGCCCACTACGACCTGCCCAACCTGGCCCTGGGCCGGCGCATCACCTACGACGTGCGGGCCAACTGGAAGCTGATCGTGGAGAACTTCCAGGAGTGCTACCACTGCGCCACCATCCATCCCGAGCTGGTCGAGGTGCTGCCCGAGTTCGCCAGCGGGTACGCCGCGCAGTACTACGTCGGGCACGGCGCCGAGTTCGGGGCGGAGATCCAGGGCTTCACCGTGGACGGCTCGCCCGGCCTGACCCGGATCCCGGGCGTCACCGACGAGCAGGACCGGCGCTACTTCGCCATCACCGTGGTACCGCAGGTCTTCATCAACCTGGTCCCCGACCACGTCATCTTCCACCGCATGTACCCGCTGGCGGCCGACCGCACCATCGTCGAGTGTGACTGGCTGGTGCTGCCCTCCGTGGTGGCCGGCGGCGCCGACGTGAGCCGCAGCGTCGAGCTGTTCGACCGGGTCAACCGCCAGGACTTCGAGGCGTGCGAACGCACCCAGCCCGCGATGAGCTCCCGGGTCTACGCGCGGGGCGGGGTGCTGGTACCCAGCGAGCACCACATCGGCGGGTTCCACGACTGGTGGCGCACTACCGTAGGTACCCGAGCCGGTGACTGATCTCGTCGGTGCCGGCGACCAGCGTGGCGGCCACCTCGTCCATCCGGTCCACGGTGAACCGGTACGCCGGGCCGGAGGCGCTGACCGCGGCCACCACCGTGCCGTGGTGCGCGCGTACCGGCGCGGCCACCGCGTTCAGGCCCAGCTCGTACTCCTCGTTCGTGGTGGCGTACCCGCGCTCCCGCGCCATCGCCAGGTGCTTGTCCAGCTCCTCGACCGTGGTCACGGTGGCCGGCGTGTACCGGGGCAGCCCGGCCGCGGCGAGCAGCTCGGCCCGGCGCTCGTCGTCCAGGTGGGCGAGCAGCACCTTGCCGCTGGACGTGGCGTGCAGCGGGGTGAGCTGCCCTACCCAGTTCTGCGCGCTGATGGCGGCGGCGCCCACCACCTGGTCCACGTTGACCGCGTAGTGCGCCCGCAGCACCGCGATGTTCACGGTCTCGCCGAACTCGCGCGCCAGCCGCTCGCACACCGGCCGGCCGTACCGGGTCACGTCCATCCGGGCGGACACCGCGCCGGCCAGCCGCAGGATGCCGAAGCCCAGCCGGTACCGGCCGCGGTCGGCGTCCTGCTCCACCAGCCCGCGCTCCTCCAGCGCCCCGAGCAGCCGGAACGCGGTCGACTTGTGCACCGAGAGCTCCGCCGCGACCTCCGTGACCCGCGCCTCCCCGCGCCGGGCCAGGATCTCCAGCACGCTGATGGCCCGGTCGACCGACTGCACGCCCCCTTGCGCATCGGCCCGATCCTGCCGACTCTCGCTCATGAGGTGACCATATCCGAGACCACGAGGAGTCACGGGTGACCGAGCCGGTATACGACTTTGTCATCGTGGGCGGCGGTTCGGCCGGCTGCGTGCTGGCCAACCGCCTGTCCGCCGACCCGGGTACCCGGGTGCTGGTGCTGGAGGCCGGGCGCCCGGACTACCGGTGGGACGTGTTCATCCACATGCCGGCCGCGCTCACCTTCCCCATCGGCAGCCGCTGCTACGACTGGCGGTACTCGTCGCAGCCGGAGCCGCACATGTACGGCCGGCGCATCTACCACGCGCGGGGCAAGGTGCTGGGCGGGTCCAGCAGCATCAACGGGATGATCTTCCAGCGCGGCAACCCGCTGGACTACGCGCGCTGGGCCGCCGACCCGGGCATGGCGAGCTGGGACTACGCCCACTGCCTGCCGTACTTCAAGCGGATGGAGAACTGCCTCGCGGCGGCGCCGGACGACCCGTACCGGGGGCACTCCGGGCCGCTGGTGCTGGAGCGGGGGCCGGCGGACAACCCGCTGTTCGGCGCCTTCTTCGCCGCCGCCGAGCAGGCCGGGTACGCCCGGACCAGCGACGTGAACGGGTACCGGCAGGAGGGGTTCGGGCCGTTCGACCGCAATGTCCACCGTGGACGGAGGCTGTCCGCCGCGCGCGCGTACCTGCACCCCGTCATGCGCCGGCCCAACCTCACGGTGACCACCCGGGCCCTGGTGACCCGGGTGCTGTTCGACGGGGTACGCGCCACCGGCGTGGAGTACTCGGTGCGCGGCGGCCCGGTGCGCCGGGTACGCGCCGGTGAGGTGGTGCTGTGCGGCGGCGCCGTCAACTCGCCCCAGGTGCTGCAACTGTCCGGGGTGGGGGAGGCGGAGCACCTGCGCGGGCTGGGCATCCCGGTGGTGGCCGACCTGCCCGGGGTGGGCGCGAACCTGCAGGACCACCTGGAGGTGTACGTCCAGTACGCCAGCCGCCAGCCCGTGTCCATGCAGCCCTACCTGAAGTGGCGGTACCGGCCCTGGATCGGCGCCAACTGGCTGTTCCGGCGCCGGGGACCGGGCGCCACCAACCACTTCGAGGGCGGCGGCTTCGCGCGCGGCAACGACGAGGTGGCCTACCCGAACCTGATGCTCCATTTCCTGCCCATCGCGATCCGGTACGACGGGTCGGCGCCGGCCGGCGGGCACGGGTACCAGGTCCACATCGGACCGATGTACTCCGACGCGCGCGGCAGCGTCCGCATCACCAGCACCGACCCGCGGGTACACCCGGCCCTGGTGTTCAACTACCTGTCCACCGAGCAGGACCGGCGGGAGTGGGTGGAGGCGGTCGGGGTCGCCCGCGACATCCTGAACCAGCCGGCACTCGCGCCGTTCAACGGGGGCGAACTGTCACCCGGGCCGGACGTGCGTACCCCGGAGCAGATCCTGGACTGGGTGGCGCGCGAAGGGGAGACCGCGTTGCACCCGTCGTGCACCTGTCGCATGGGCCTTGATACACGCTCCGTCGTCGATCCGGTCACGATGCGGGTTCACGGGGTCGAGGGATTGCGGATTGTTGATGCCTCGGCTATGCCCTACATCACCAACGGCAACATTTACGCCCCCGTCATGATGCTCGCTGAAAAGGCCAGTGACCTCATCTTGGGGAGATCGCCGCTGGCCAGCGAGGCAGTAGAGGTCTACCGGCACGACCCCACCAGGCGTTGACCGTCGGCCACGGAAACGGTAGCTTGACGGCGGCTTGCGTCCCCCGGGCAGGCTGACCGCACACTCAGCCGTCACCCGTGGACGCGGGTGCCCGGCAGTGCCGGTCTGAAACCAGCCGTCAATGGTCCCGCAACATCGGTTGCCGATCCTTGGCGGGCGAAGGTCAGCCGCCCTGGAGGTGCGCGGTAAGAACCATGGTCAGACATCGACAGGCCAACGCCCGCCAGCGTGGTGGCACGATCGGCGGGCGGCTGACCCGGATCCTGGCGCTACCGGTGCTCGCGGTACTGGTGCTGCTGGGCGTCGTCGTGGTCGGTGACGTCGGCCAGTACCAGACGGCCACCGCCACGCGAAACTCGGTCACCCTCGCACTGTCCACTCAGGACCTGCTGCAGGAGTTGCAGGAGGAGCGCGGCCTGACCAGCGGCCTGCTCGGCGGCGATGTGGGCTTCAAGCCGGACCTGCCGCCCTCGCGCAAGAAGGTGGACGCCCAGCTGACCCGGCTCACCGGGCTGGCCGCGGCGGACCTGACCGGCGCGCCCGGGGTGCGGCAGGGCCTCGCCCAGCTGTCCGGCCTGGACGCGATCCGGGCCCAGGTGGACGCGTACAAGATCAGCCGGGCCGACGCCTTCACCTACTTCACCGCGCGCATCTCCGCGCTGAGCAGCGTCGACTTCGGGCTTGACCGGTCCGCCGACGCGACCCTGCGGCGCGGGGTGAACGCCCTCAACGCGCTCTCGGACTCGAAGGAGTTCACCACCCAGGAGCGGGCCTTCCTCAACGGTGTCTTCTCCGCCGGCGGCTTCAAGGCCGGTGAGTTCGTCCAGTTCGCGACCATCCATGCCAACCTGCTCGAGGCCGAGGCGCGCTCCAACCTGTACGCCACGCCCGAGCAGAAGCAGCGGGCGCTGAAGCTGATCAGCTCCGGCGCGGCCGCCGAGTCCCTGGAGTTCGAGACGCGGGCCATGCAGGCCGGCGACGGCCGGCTGCTCGTGGTCGACCCGCAGTCGTGGTGGTCCGCGCTGACCACGGTGCTCGACGACATGCGCGAGCTGCAGCAGTCGCTGGGCGCGGATATCCAGGACCGGGCCCGGCAGTTGCAGGACGACGCTACCCAGCGGCTGGCCATCCTGCTCGTCATCGTGCTGGCCTGCCTGGTGGGTGCCGGGATCCTGATGGTGGTCGCCACCCGGGCCATCACCGGGCCGCTCGCCAAGCTGGCCGCCGAGGCCGACGCGCTGGCCACCGAGCGGCTGCCCGGGGCGGTCGCCCGGGTGCAGTCCGCGGAGGAGGGCGAGCTGATCGGCCCGCCCGACCCGGTACGCGTGCCGCGCCGGTCCAGCTCCGAGATCCTCTCCGTGGCCGAGGCGCTGGAGCGGCTGCAGGGCACCGCGTACGTGCTCGCCACCGAGCAGGCCATGCTCCGGCGTACCACCACCGAGTCCCTGGCCAACCTGGGCCGGCGCAACCAGAACCTGCTGCGCCGCCAGATCGGCTTCATCACCAAGCTGGAGCAGGAGGAGAGCGACCCGTCGGGCCTGGCCAACCTGTTCGAGCTGGACCACCTGGCCACCCGCATGCGACGCAACGCGGAGAGCCTGCTGGTACTGGTCGGCGAGGCGAGCCCGCGGCGCTGGTCGGCACCGCTGCCCATCTCCGACGTGATCCGCGCGGCCGTCTCCGAGGTGGAGGAGTACCGCCGGGTGACCCTGCGCCGGATCGACGACGCGCACGTGGGCGGCCTGTACGTGACCGCGCTGGCCCATATGATCGCCGAGCTGGTGGAGAACGGCCTGGCGTTCTCCCCGCCCGATGTGGACGTGGAGATCCAGGGCCGGCACCTGGGCGGCCAGTACCTCATCGCCATCACCGACCAGGGCATCGGGATGGAGGCAGACGACCTGCAGCGGGCCAACGCCCGGCTGCGCGGCGAGGAGAACTTCCTGATGGCGCCGACCCGCTTCCTCGGCCACTACGTGGTGGGCCACCTGGCCCGGCAGATGGACGTGGACGTGCAGCTGAGCCCGTCGCCGGTCACCGGCATCACGGCCCGCGTGATGCTGCCGGGCACCCTGCTGGCCAGCACGGGCGAGCTGGACGCGGCCGGCGGCGCACCCGAGCCGATGCCGGCCGAGCTGGTCGAGGCGCCGGTCAGCCCGGCACCGGTGTCACTCGCGCCCGCGTCGGTGTCCATCCCGCGGCAGCCGCAGCCGCCGCGCGCGCCGCACCCGGTGGCCACGCACCTGGCCATCGGCGGCCGTCCGGCACCGGTGGTGGAGTACATCACGGTGCCCGAGGTGGGGCGCCCGGTGACCGTACCGGTGCCCCCGGCGGACATGCTCGACCCGACCGTACGCGCGGACACGTCGCTGCCGGACCTGATGCTGGAGCCGGAGCCGCCCGCGGCGGTGTACGGCCCCACCGCCCAGCTGCCCACGATCGCCGCGCCGCCGCCGGCCGCCATCCCCACCAGCCCGGCCGGGCCCACCGGACCCACCGAGCGCACCCGTAACGGCCTGGCGAAGCGGCAGCCGCGCAGCCGGGCGGCGGAGCCGGAACCGTCCATTGTGGAGCGCCCGGCCCGGCCGGCGACCCTGGACGAGTCGCCGGAGCAGATGCGGGAGCGGCTGGTCTCGCTGCGCGCGGGGGTGCTGCGTGGCGAGGTGCAGCGCGACACCACCAACAACCACCATCACCAGGGGGAAGGGGAGAGGGGCAGTCGTGGCCGTTGACGTGCACACCGAGGCGAACCGGTTCAACTGGTTGCTGGCCAACTTCGTGCGCAGCACCGACGGGGTACGCGACGCCGTGGCCGTCTCCTCCGACGGTCTACTGATCGCCACCTCCGACGGCCTGGACCGCACCGGCGCGGACCACCTGGCCGCCATCGTCTCCAGCCTCGCCAGCCTGGGCCGTAGCGCCTCCAAGCGCTACGATTTCGACGGACTCAAGCTGATCATGATTGAGATGCGGCGCGGCTTCCTGCTCGTCTCGGCCATCAACGGCGGTGCCTGCCTCGGCGCGCTGGCCGACAGCGGCTGCGACCTCGGCCTGATCGGGTACGAGATCGCGGTGCTGGCGGACCGGTTCGGCGACCTGCTGACCCCGTCGCTGATCACCGAGTCGCGGCGCTTCCTACCCCAGTGACGCGCCATGGCTGAGTACGGTCCCCGGCTGCCGGATCCGCGGATGATCCCGCCGTGGGCACCGCCGTCGCCCGGGCGACCGGGCCCGGCTCACGAGCGGGCGGAGGACGACGACGAGGCCGAGGACCACCTGTTCATCCGGCCGTTCTTCGTCACCGGCGGCCGCACCCGCCCGCTGCAGGACGGGCTGCGGATCGAGACGATCGTGACGGCCCAGCCGGCGGCGCTGTCCGCGCCGCTGCGGTTCGAGCGCCGCCAGATCGTGGAGCTGTGCCAGCGCCCGCTGTCGGTCGCCGAGATCGCGGTACGCCTCCGCGTGCCGCTCGGCGTCACCCGGGTGCTCGTGGCTGACCTGGTCACCGAGGGATTCGTATCATTCACCCAGACCGCCGAGCTCCCCATCGACGTGCTCGAAAGGATCAGAGACCGTGTTCGGGCGCTCTAAAAGTATCGATCCGCCTATCTCCGTGAAGATCGTCATCAGTGGCGGCTTCGGGGTGGGCAAGACCACGTTCGTCGGCGCGATCTCCGAGATCGAGCCGCTGGTGACCGAGGCCGCGATGACCGAGGCGTCGGTGGGCGTCGATGACCTGCGGGGGGTACTGGGAAAGACGACGACCACGGTCGCGCTGGACTTCGGCCGCATCACGCTGGACGAGTCGCTGCAGATGTACCTGTTCGGCACGCCCGGCCAGGACCGGTTCGCGTTCCTCTGGGACGATCTGGTGGACGGCGCGCTGGGTGCGGTGATCATGCTGGACACCCGGCGGATCGAGGAATGCTTCCCGGCGCTGGACTACTTCGAGGAGCGGGACACGCCGCTGCTGATCGCGGTGAACAACTTCGAGTACTCGGCGCGTTTCGACCTGGAGGAGGTACGCGAGGCGCTCGGCGTGGGGCCCGAGGTACCCGTGGTGGAGTGCGACGCCCGGCACCGCGAATCCGTGAAGCGGGTACTGGTGGCCCTGGTGGAGCAGGTGCTGGTGAAGCGCATTGCGCGGGAGGCGGCGACGGCTTCCTGGTGAGGGGGTGCGTGGCCTTGACGGGACGGATCGCGAGCGACATCCTGTTCCCCATTGAGAATCCATTTCCGCAATACGCAACACTGAATTGGGGATAGCGCCCCTTGGCAGAGCTGTTCATTGACGGTTCCTGGGTGGAGTCCGCCGCCGGCGGGCGCCGGGAGATCCGCTGCCCGGCCGACGGTGCGCTCGTCGCCACGGTCAGCGAGGCCACCCGCGCCGACACCGAGGCGGCGATCGGTGCCGCCCGGCGCGCGTTCGACACCGGACCCTGGCCGGACACCCCGGCCGGGGAGCGCGGTGCCCTGCTGCTGCGGGTCGCCGACGCGCTGGCGCGGGACCGGAAGGAGTTCGCCCGGGCCGAGGCGCTGGACACCGGCAAGCGGCTGGTCGAGGCCGGGTACGACATCGACGACGTGGTCGCGTGCTTCCGGTACTTCGGCGGGGTCGCCGGTACCGACGAGGGGCGGGTGGTGGACAGCGGGCGGCCGGACGCGATCAGCCGGGTGGTGTACGAGCCGGTCGGCGTGTGCGGGCTGATCACCCCGTGGAACTACCCGCTGCTGCAGGTGTCCTGGAAGGTGGCACCGGCCCTGGCCGCCGGCAACACGTTCGTGCTCAAGCCCAGCGAGCTGACTCCCTCCACGGCGGTCCTGCTGATGCGGGTGCTGCAGGAGGTGGGGCTGCCCCGGGGCGTGGCCAACCTGGTGCTGGGCGCCGGCCCCGGCGCGGGCGCGCCGCTGGCCGAGCACCCGGGCGTGGACCTCGTCTCGTTCACCGGCGGCCTGGACACCGGGCGGCGGGTGATGGCGGCCGCCGCCGGTACGGTCAAGAAGGTGGCGCTGGAGCTGGGCGGCAAGAACCCCAACGTGGTGTTCGCCGACGCCGACTTCGAGACCGCGGTCGACTTCGCGCTCACCGCCGTGTTCCTCCACAGTGGACAGGTCTGCTCCGCCGGCGCCCGGCTGGTGGTGCAGGACAGCATCCGCGACGCGTTCGTGGACGAGGTGGTACGCCGGGCGCGGCGGATCCGGCTGGGCGGCCCGTTCGACCCGCTCGCCGAGACCGGGCCGCTCATCTCCGCGGCGCACCTGGCCAAGGTGGAGCGGTACGTGGCCGCCGGGCTGGCCGAGGGGGCGGTACTGCGCTGCGGTGGCGCCCGGCCGGACGCGCCGGAACTCGCCGCCGGGCACTACTACCTGCCGACCGTACTGGACGGGTGCCGCGCCGGCATGAGCGTGGTCACCGCGGAGTCGTTCGGGCCCGTACTCACCGTGGAGTCCTTTGTGGACGAAGACGACGCGGTACGCACCGCCAACGACACGGTGTACGGGCTCGCCGGTGCGGTGTGGACCCGGGACGCGGGGCGGGCCGCCCGGGTGGCGCGCCGGCTGCGGCACGGTACCGTCTGGATCAACGACTACCACCCGTACGTGCCGCAGGCCGAGTGGGGTGGGTTCAAGCAGTCCGGTACCGGCCGCGAACTCGGGCCGGCCGGGCTCAACGAGTACCGCGAAACCAAGCACATCTGGCAGAACATCCAGCCGCGCCCGCTGCACTGGTTCCGCCCCTGAGCCCCGATTGCCGCCTACGAAGGGGATGCCATGACGACGACAACCGAGCCGAGCCGCCCGCGGGCGGCGCAGGCGGCGACCGGGCAGGCCGCGCTGGACGTGCGCGGGCTGTGGAAGATATTCGGTCCCCGGGCGGACAAGGTGCTCGGCACGCCCCTGGCCGAGCTGGACCGGGCCGCGCTCAAGGAGCAGACCGGCTGCGTGGCCGCGGTGCGGGACATCTCCTTCGCGGTGGCGGCCAACGAGGTGTTCGTGGTGATGGGCCTGTCCGGCTCGGGCAAGTCCACATTGGTGCGTTGCCTCACCCGGCTGATCGAGCCGACCGCGGGGCAGGTGCTCTTCGACGGCGACGACATCCGGGACGCGGACGCCAAGCGGCTGCGCGAGCTGCGCCGGCACCGGTTCGCCATGGTGTTCCAGCACTTCGGACTGCTGCCGCACCGGCGGGTACTGGACAACGTGGCGTACGGGCTGGAGATCCGCGGCGCCCCGAAGAAGGAGCGGTACCAGCGGGCGCGCGAGGTGCTCGAACTGGTCGGCCTGGACGGCTGCGCCGACCTGTACCCCGACCAGCTCTCCGGCGGCATGCAGCAGCGGGTCGGACTGGGCCGGGCGCTCGCGGTGGACCCGCAGATCCTGTTCTTCGACGAGCCCTTCTCCGCGCTGGACCCGCTGATCCGGCGGGACATGCAGAACGAGATCGTGCGGCTGCACCACGAGGTCGGCAAGACCATGGTGTTCATCACCCACGACCTGCACGAGGCGCTGCGCCTGGGCGACCGCATCCTCATCATGCGCGACGGCCAGATGGTGCAGGTGGGCCGGCCGGACGAGGTGGTGGGCGCGCCCGCCGACGAGTACGTGCGCGACTTCGTCTCGGACGTACCCAAGTCGCACGTGCTGACCATCCGCTGGGTGATGCGCCCGCCCGGCCCGGCGGACAGCCTGGACGGCCCGGAGCTGCCGCCCGATGTGATCGTGCGGGACGCGGCCCGGGTGGTGCTCGCCGCGAGCAGCCCGGTCAAGGTGGTCCGCGACGGCGAACTGCTGGGCCTGGTGGACGACGACGCCATCCTGCGGGTCATCGTGGCCGAGGACGAGAAGCCGGCGGGCGGCCCGCGATGACCACGGCCACCGCGACCGCGCAGCGGCGTCCGGCCCTGCGGCTGCACCGCGGCTGGGCGGCGCTCGGGGTACTCGTCACCTGGCTGCTGCTGTGGATCCCGCTGCACGGGCGCGACACGCTGCCGCTGGACACCATGGACCTCAACCCGGTGCAGCAGCGACTCAACGATCTACGTGACTACGTCGATGCGCACCGCGCGAGCAACCTGCTGTTCAGCGGCGTGGTGGACGGCATCCGTACCGCCATGGACCACCTCGGCTCGTTCATCCAGACGCTGATCAGCCAGCCCTCGCCGGGCCGGCCGGTACCGCTGATCGGCTGGCTGGGTGTGGTGGCGCTGGCGGTGCTCGTGGCGTACGCGCTGGGCAACGCGAAGGTGGCCGTACTGGCCGGCGCCGGCTTCACCTCCTTCGGACTGCTGGGCTACTGGCAGGAGAGCATGGACACGCTCGCGCTCACCCTGGCCGCGGTGCTGGTGAGCCTGGTGGTGGGCATCCCGCTGGGCATCTGGGTCGGCCTGTCCCGGCGCGCCGAGCGGGTGGTCCGGCCGGTGCTGGACTTCATGCAGATCATGCCGACGATCGCGTACCTGGCGCCGCTGACGCTGTTCTTCCTCATCGGTCCGGCGGCCGCCATCATCGCCACCGTCGTGTACGCGGCACCGCCCGTCATCCGGATCACCGCGCACGCCATCCAGGGCGTGGCCGGGCCGGCACTGGAGGCGAGCACCTCGCTCGGCGCGACCCGCTGGCAGCAGCTGCGCCAGGTGCGGCTGCCGATGGCCAAGCGCACCATCGTGGTCGGCATCAACCAGACCACCATGTGCGCGCTGGCCATGGTGACCATCGCCGCGCTCATCGACGCGCCCGGCCTCGGCCAGTCCGTGGTACAGGCGCTGGAGAAGCTGGACGTGGGGGACGCGTTCACCGCGGGCCTCGCCATCGTCATCATGGCCATCGTGCTGGACCGGGTCACCACCGCCGCCAGCGTGCGGGTGGACAACCAGCACCGGCAGGGGAGCCGGTACCGGCGTTGGGTGCTCGTCGCGCTCGGCGCGGGTACCCTCATCTGTCTTTATCTGGCCTACACCTTCGTCTGGGCCGCGGAGTTCCCGCTCTCCGGCGGCGGTGTCGGCACGCCCGTCGCCAACGCCGTCACGTCCGCGAGCGGCTGGGTGCAGGCCCACCTGGGCGGGGTGACCGTGGGCATCCGCAACGGCGTCTCGTACGGGTTCCTCAACCCGCTGCAATCGCTGATCTCGCAGTCCCCGTGGTACCTCATGGCCGCGGTCATCCTGGCCGTCGCGTTCCTCGCGGGCGGTATCCGTCCGGTGCTCGTCGGTGTTGTGTGCCTTGCCCTGCTGGTCGGTTCGGGGCTGTGGCAGGATGCCATGGTGACGCTCGCGGCCACGCTGGTCGCCACCGCCATCACGATGGTGCTGGGTGTCCTATGTGGAGTGTGGATGGGGCGCAGTGACCGGGCCGACCGGGTGATCCGGCCGACGCTGGACGCCGCGCAGGTGATGCCGGCATTCGTTTATCTGGTACCGTTCCTGGGCCTGTTCGGCCCGTCCCGGTTCACCGCCATCGTCGCGGCCGTCGTGTACGCCGCGCCGGTGGCCATCAAGGTGATCGCGGACGGTATCCGGGGCCTGCCGCAGACGGTGGTGGAGGCGGCCACCTCGTCGGGCTCCAGCAGCTGGCAGATCATCACGAAGGTGCAGCTGCCGCTGGCCCGGCGGGCCCTGACCCTGGCCGCCAACCAGGGCCTGATCTACGTGCTGTCCATGGTCTCCGTGGGTGGCCTGGTGGGCGCCGGTGCGCTCGGCTACCTCGTGGTCGCCGGCTTCACCCAGTCCACCCTGTACGGCAAGGGCCTGGCCGCGGGCGCGGCCATCGTCCTGCTCGGCATCGTGCTCGACCGCACCACCCAGGCCGCGGCGCGGCGGACCGAAACATAGACAGAAGGAGAAGTACAGCGTGAGTAGGGTAAGGACGCGGGTCCGCGTCGCGGCGCTGCTGGGCATCGGTGCCCTGGCGCTCGCCGGCTGCGGATCGAAGATCCAGAGCACCAGTAGCAGCGGTACGGCCAGCACCAAGCCGTGCGGCACCTTCAACCTCGCCGTGAACCCCTGGGTCGGCTACGAGGCCGACGCCGCCGTCGTCGCGTACCTGGCCAAGACGAAGCTGGGCTGCACGGTGAACCTCAAGAAGCTCACCGAGCAGGTCTCCTGGGAGGGCTTCCCGACCGGGACCGTGGACGCGATCCTGGAGAACTGGGGCCACGACGACCTGAAGAAGAAGTACATCGACCAGCAGAAGGTGGCCGTCGAGGACGGCGAGACCGGCAACAAGGGCGTCATCGGCTGGTACATCCCGCCGTGGCTGGCCAAGGCGAACCCGGACATCACCAACTGGCAGAACCTCAACAAGTACGCCGACAAGTTCAAGACCTCGGAGTCCGGCGGCAAGGGCGCGTTCCTGGACGGCGACCCGTCCTACGTGACCAACGACGCCGCGCTGGTGCAGAACCTCAAGCTCAACTTCAAGGTGATCTACACCGGCAGCGAGGCCGCGCTGATCCAGGCGTTCCGCACCGCCGAGCAGCAGAAGAAGTGGGTCATCGGGTACTTCTACGAGCCGCAGTGGTTCCTGTCCGAGATCCCGCTGGTGCACATCAGCCTGCCGGCGTACACGCCGGGCTGCGACGCGGACGCGAAGAAGGTCGCGTGCGACTACCCGCCGTATGACCTGGACAAGATCGTGAGCAAGCAGTTCGCGGACTCGGGCAGCCCGGCGGCGAACCTGGTGAAGAACTTCCACTGGACCAACGCCGACCAGAACGCGGTCGCCCGCGACATCACCGAGAACAAGATGAGCGACGACGACGCGGCGAAGAAGTGGATCGACGCGCACCCGGACGTGTGGCAAGCCTGGCTCAAGTAGCCTCCTGCCTTGCCTGACCGGGTGGCCGCGCTTCAGCCGCGGTCACCCGGTCTTTGCTCTCCCAACTTGACAAGCAGCCGCGCCGCCCGCGATTCTTGTTGCACATAACGCACCCTGTTTTTCTACGCGGAACCGCAAGCTCTCCGCGGTAGCCCAACATGCACCCGATCACGGAGGGCGCGATGGCTGGACCCCGGGTAGTCATCGTCGGCGCCGGTGTCGTCGGGGCGGCGCTGGCCGACGAGCTGTCCGCGCGCGGCTGGACCGAGGTCACCGTCGTCGACCAGGGGCCGCTGCCCGCCGCGGGCGGCTCCAGCTCGCACGCGCCCGGGCTGGTCTTCCAGACCAACGCCAGCAAGACCATGACCGAGCTGGCCCGGTACACCGTGGACAAGCTGGTCGGTCTCGGCTGCTTCCACCAGGTGGGCGGCCTGGAGGTCGCCACCACCCCGCAGCGCCTCACCGAACTGCACCGCCGCCTCGGCTGGGTCACGGCCTGGGGGGTACCCCACGCGCGGCTCCTCTCGCCCGACGAGTGCGTCGCGGAGCACTCGCTGCTCGACCCCGGCGCCATCCTGGGCGGCCTGTACGTGCCCGGCGACGGCCTGGCCCGGGCGGTACCCGCGATCACCGCGCAGCTCGACCGCGCCCGCGAGCGCGGGGTACGCGTGCTGGACCGGCACGAGGTGCGCGAGGTGCGTACCCGCGGCGACCGGGTGGCCGCCGTCGTCACCGACCGGGGCGAACTGCCCGCCGACGTCGTGGTGTGCTGCGCCGGTATCTGGGGACCGCGGGTGGCCCGGATGGTCGGGATGCGGTTGCCGCTGACCCCGCTGGCGCACCAGCTCGGCTGGACCGGGCCGCTGCCCGCGCTGGCCGGCCGGGAGCGGGAGGCGGTCCAGCCGATCCTGCGCCACCAGGACGCCGACCTGTACTACCGGGAGCGCTTCGACCGGCTCGGCGTCGGCTACTACGGCCACCGCCCGCTGCCGATCACCGCCGACGAGATCGCGAGCGTGGACGCGGCGCCGGTGATGCCGTCCGTGCTGCCGTTCACCGAGGACGACTTCGCGCCCGCCTGGGCCGCGACCCAGGCGCTGCTGCCCGGCACCCGGGAGTCCAAAGTGGAGGAAGGCATCAACGGCCTGTTCTCCTTCACCACCGACAACATGCCGCTGCTGGGCTGCAGCCCCGACGTGCGCGGCTTCTGGGTGGCCGAGGCCGTCTGGGTCACCCACTCCGCCGGCGTCGCCCGTGCCGTCAGCGAATGGCTGGTCGACGGGTACTGCTCCTCGTTCGACCTGCACGAGTGCGACGTGAACCGGTTCGAGCCGCACCAGCTCGCCCCCGACTACGTGCTGGCCCGGGACTGCCAGAACTACGTCGAGGTGTACGACATCATCCACCCGTTGCAGCCGATGGAGGCGCCCCGGCCGCTGCGTACCAGCCCGTTCTACCCGCGGCAGCGGGCGCTGGGCGGGTACTTCCTGGAGGCGCGCGGCTGGGAGCGTCCACAGTGGTACGACGCGAACGCGCCGCTGCTGAGCGGGCGGGACATCCCGCGGCCGGGGGAGTGGGCCGCGCGGTACTGGTCCCCGGTGGTGGGTGCCGAGGCGCAGGCCACCCGCGAGCGCGTCGCCCTGTACGACATGACCCCGCTGTCCCGGCTGGAGGTCAGCGGGCCGGGTGCCACCGCGTTCCTCCAGCGGATGACCACCGGCGACGTGGACAAGTCGATCGGCTCGGTCACCTACTGCCTGCTGCTGGACGCCGACGGCGGGATCCGCAGCGACATCACCGTGGCCCGGCTGGGCGAGCGGCACTACCAGGTGGGCGTCAACGGGAACCTCGACCTGGACTGGCTGTCCCGGCACGCGGACGGGAGCGTGGTGCTGCGCGATGTCACCGCCGGTACCTGCTGCGTCGGCGTGTGGGGGCCGCGGGCCCGGGACCTGGTGGCGCCGCTGGCCAGCATGGACGTCAGCAACGAGGGGTTCCGGTACTTCCGGGCCAGGCGCGGGTACGTCGGCACGGTACCGGTCACCGCGCTGCGGGTGTCCTATGTGGGCGAACTGGGCTGGGAGCTGTACACCACCGCCGACATGGGGCTGAAACTCTGGGACACGCTCTGGGAAGCCGGCCAGCGGTACGGGGTGCTGGCCGGCGGGCGGGGCGCGTTCGGCAGCCTGCGGCTGGAGAAGGGGTACCGCGCGTTCGGCACCGACATGACGTACGAGCACGACCCGTACGAGGCGGGGCTGGGCTTCGCGGTCAAGCTGGACAAGGGTGACTTCCTCGGCCGGGAGGCGGTGCTGCGCCGCAGGGAGCGGGTGAACCGGCGGCTGTCCTGCCTGACCCTGGACGAGGTGGTCATGGGCAAGGAGCCGGTGTACGACGGGGAGCGCTGCGTCGGGTACGTGACCAGTGCGGCCTGGGGGTACACCGTCGGGACCGGGATCGCGTACGCCTGGCTGCCCACCGCGCTGGCCGGTCCGGGTACCACCGTCCACATCGGATACTTCGACCGCCGGATCCCGGCCACCGTCGCCGCCGAGCCCCTGTTCGACCCGGCGATGTCGAGGCTGCGCTCGTGACCGGCGTCCTGTGGCGGAATCCCGAGCCGCGCCGCGCCTACCAGGTCGTCATCGTCGGTGGCGGGGGCCACGGGCTGGCCACCGCGTACTACCTCGCCCGCAATCACGGCATCACCGACGTGGCCGTGCTGGAGCGGGGCTGGCTGGCCGGCGGCAACATGGCGCGCAACACCACCATCATCCGCTCCAACTACCTGTGGGACGAGAGCGCCGGCATCTACGAGCACGCGCTCAAGCTGTGGGAGGGCCTCGAAGAGGACCTCGGGTACGAGATCCTGTTCAGCCAGCGGGGCGTGCTCAACCTGGCGCACAGCCACCAGGACGTCCGGGACAGCATGCGCCGGGTGTACGCCAACCAGCTCGCCGGTATCGACGCGCAGTGGCTGGATCCGGGGCAGGTCAAAGAGGTCTGCCCGATCCTGAACGTCTCGCCGGACGTGCGGTACCCCGTGCTCGGCGCCACCTACCAGCCACGCGCCGGCATCGCCAAGCACGACTACGTGGCCTGGGGCTTCGCCCGCGGCGCCGACGCCCGCGGCGTCGACCTCATCCAGGACTGCGAGGTCACCGGCATCGACGTCCACAATGGACGTGTTACCGGCGTGCGGACCAGCCGGGGCGACATCGCCGCCGAGCGGGTCGCGCTGTGCGGAGCCGGGCACTCCTCGGTGCTGGCCCGGATGGTGGGGCTGGACCTGCCGGTACAGAGCCACCCGCTGCAGGCGCTCGTCTCCGAGCTGCTGGAGCCGGTACACCCCACCGTGGTCATGTCCAACGCCGTGCACGTGTACGTCAGCCAGGCGCACAAGGGCGAGCTGGTGATGGGCGCCGGGATCGACGCGTACAACTCCTACTCGCAAGCCGGCGCGCTGCACGTCATCGAGCGGCAGATGGCCGCCGCGCTGGAGCTGTTCCCGGTGTTCGCCCGGGCACACGTGCTGCGTACCTGGGGCGGCATCGTGGACGTCACCCCCGACGCGTCCCCGATCGTCGGGCTGACCCCGATCGCGCACCTGTACCTCAACTGCGGCTGGGGTACCGGCGGCTTCAAGGCCACCCCCGGTGCCGGCTGGTGCTACGCGCACACCATCGCCACCGGCGAACCGCACCCGCTCAACGCACCGTTCACGCTGGACAGATTCGTCACCGGCGCGCTCGTGGACGAGCACGGCGCCGCGGCCGTGGCGCACTGAGAGGCTGGTACCCGTGCTGCTGATCCGGTGCCCGTGGTGCGGCCCGCGCGACGAGGCCGAGTACCACTACGGCGGCCAGGCCGGCGTCCCGTACCCGGCCGACCCGGCCGCCCTGTCCGACGTGGAGTGGGCGCGCTACCTGTTCGTGCGGGACAACCCGAAGGGACCGTACGCCGAGCGCTGGTGCCACACCGCCGGCTGCCGGCGCTGGTTCCGCGTGGTACGCGACACGCTCACCAACGAGATCCTGTCGGTGTCCACGTGAGCCGGCACGCCGCGGCCGGTACCGCGCTGCGCCGCGACCGGCCGGTCGGCTTCGTCTTCGACGGCCAGCAGTACCAGGGCTTCGCGGGGGACACCCTCGCCTCCGCGCTGCTCGCCAACGGCGTGCGGCAGGTGGCGACCAGCGTGCGGCTCGGCCGCCCGCGCGGCATCTTCGCCGCCGGCAGCGAGGAGCCCAACGCACTGGTACAGATCGAGCAGCCGTTCCCCGAGCCGATGCTCACCGCGACCACCGTGGAGCTGTACGACGGGCTTGTCGCACGTGGACTGTCCGGACGCGGGCGGCTGGCCGGCGTACCGGATCCCGCGCGGTACGACGGCGTCT
>DATEJJ010000424.1:0-6761 GCA_035278125.1 Rugosimonospora sp. | reverse complement strand
CCCGCGCCCGGCCCTTCAACAGTCGGCCCCGCGCCCGGCCCTTCAGCCATCGGCCCCGCGTCCGGCCCTTCAGCCGTCGGCCCGGCACCCACCGGCCCGCAGCCCGGCGGGCGGCTGGCCTCCGCCCTGCGCGTCACCCGCCGCAGCACCCTGCTGATCGCCGTCGCTGTTGGTGCCGGCTGCCCGGCCGGTGCGGTGATCGGCGGGATCGGCCTGTTCAGCTGGTACGGGACGGGCAGGCTCGCCGACGTCGCGCTGGTGGGCCTGCTCACCACGGTGGTCGTGGCCGGCCACGCGGTCACCACCGCCTGGGCGTACGCCACCCGACCGGGCCGGGTTCCGGTCGCCGTCACCCAACTGCCGTACCTCGTCACGTACGCGATCGCCCTGGTCTGGATCTTCGCCTACCGGTTCGTCCCCGCCTACGTGGGCTGGGCCGCCGCCGTCCTGGTCGCCGCCTCCTGGCTGACCGTCTGGTACCTGCGCAACCCGCGCAGCGCCCGCCGCGCCGTGGTCTACCTGGCCGCGATCGCCGCGCTCGTCGCCGGCAACGGCGGCGCCGCCGCGCTGATCGGCTGGCGCCAGACCAACGGCTTCGGCCTGGTCGGCCAGCGCACCCCGTGGGCCGCCATGTACGCGCTCACCGCCACATCGTGTCTGTCCACAACAGACTTCTACCCGTCGGGTACCCGCACCGTGCAGGCGCACTGCCCGTCCGGTCCGCAGGCCGACCTGTACTCCGGCGCGTACGACCAGGGCGGGTTCGGCCAGCAGCTGTGCGGCGAGCAGCCGCGCGCCGCGTTCCAGGTGTGGTGGGACCGGGTCCGCAAGTACCAGGTGGCGGTCACCCTGGACTTCGGGGCCAGTCCCGAGTGGCAGGTCACAGTGGACGGTCAACCCGCCGCCATGCCCCGCCCGGACCAGCAGTCCGGCACCAGCGCGACCATGACGCTGACGGTACGGGTGACCTCCGCGTTCCGCCCCGGCGACCTCGCGCCCGCCCAGAAGTACCCGATGCGGCTGGACAAGGACAACGAGACCTGGCGGGTCACCGCGAACCGCACCGTGCTCGGCGGCTGGAAGGTCTGCGGCATCCAGGTCGCCGACCCGATCCAGGCCACCGCCGCCGGTTGAGCGGCGGTGGCCCGTCGTTTCGCCCCTTCATCCCTTCACGCAGAGCACCTGCTTGAGGTGGGCGACCACCTCGACCAGGTCGTCCTGCTGCCGGATGACCTCGTCCAGATCCTTGTACGCGCCCGGGATCTCGTCGACCACGCCCGCGTCCTTGCGGCACTCCACGCCCGAGGTCTGCGCCGCGAGGTCCGCCACGGTGAAGGTCTTCTTCGCCTTCGCCCGCGACATCCGCCGCCCCGCGCCGTGCGACGCCGAGCAGTACGCCTCCTCGTTGCCGAGTCCGCGCACGATGTACGAGCCGGTACCCATCGACCCCGGGATGATGCCCAGGTCCCCGCTCCCCGCCCGGATCGCGCCCTTCCGCGTGACGAGCAGGTCCACCCCGCCGTACCGCTCCTCCGCCACGTAGTTGTGGTGGCACGAGATCGGCTCGTCGAAGCGCACCGCCGGTACCGCGTCCCGCACGACCGCGCAGAGCAGGGCAAGCATGACCGCCCGGTTGCGCGCCGCGTACTCCTGCGCCCAGGTCAGGTCCCGCCGGTACGCGTCCATCTCCGGCGTACCGGCGACGAACGCCGCCAGGTCACGGTCGGGCAGGTCCGCGTTGTGCGGCAGGCCGCGCGCCACCGCGATGTGCCGCTCCGCCAGCTCCTTGCCGATGTTCCGCGACCCTGAGTGCAGCATCAGCCAGACCCGCCCGGCCTCGGTACCACCCTGCTCGACACATACCTCGATGAAGTGGTTACCGCCGCCGAGGGTACCCAGCTGCCGCTGCGCCCTCGACTCGATCCCGCCCACCGGTGCGTGCAGGTGCCCGAACCCACGCCAGAACGAGTCCCACCCCGCCGCCGGCAGACCGTACACCCGCCGCGGGTCGACCGGCTCGCCGTGCGCGTTGAACCCGACCGGGATCGCGGCCTCGATCGCGGTACGCAGCGCACCGAGGTCGTCCGGGAGATCCGCGTCGGTCAGGTTCGTGCGTACCGCGCTCATCCCGCAGCCGATGTCGACACCCACCGCCGCCGGCGCGAGCGCCTGCCGCATGGCGATGACGGAACCCACCGTCGCACCCTTCCCGAAGTGCACGTCGGGCATGACCGCGACACCCTCCACCCAGGGCAGGGCGCCGATGTTGCGCAGCTGCCGGCTGGCCTCCGGCTCGATGCTCCACGGATCGGTCCAGACCTTGACCGGTGCCCGGGTACCGGGCATGAGGGTATACGTCACGATGTCTCCTCGGGTTACTTCTTTCTGCCGGCCGGGTTTCGTCAGCGCCGACCGGCAATACTCCACGTGACGCTTCGTGCCTCCGGGCGGGACCGCTCTTACGCGACCGCTTCACCGGTGCGGCGTAGGGACCGGGCGCGCAGCCCGGCGAACGGCAACCGCGGTCTGGCGGTTGTCGAACGGGCGCGCAGTGTGGTCACGTCGTTGACCGTAGGGTGACGCCTCACCCACAGTCAACCGACTTCCGGCTCTCGCCGATAACCGCGCGTATCCACTGTGATGACTGCGCGTGGGTTCTCCGGTTGGTAAGGGTCGACGCTCCTGACCCGGCCGGCCACCCACTCCAGACTAGGTGCACAGCGCCGTCCACCCGGGGCGGGGCCAACGCCGCGAAGAGGTTCCGATCATGCGCATGTCCATGCCCGCCTTCCGGGTGCGACGTATCACCCGAGGGCGATGGATCGCTTCCATCCTCGCCATTGGGATCGTGGTCAGCGCCGGTGCGACCATCGCATCGGCCAACGCGTCCGAGAAGAAGTCGTCGAGCAAGTCGTCTTCCGCGAAGACGGCCGCCACGACGGTCATCACGAACGGCATGGGGCCCAACGACTTCGGCATGACCCTGGGCGACACGCGCGGGTTCGGCGTCCACTTCACCTACACGCACGGGTTCTTCTGTGACACCAAGGTGGCGGCGCTGTCCACCACCAGGTGCGAGGTAGGCGCCGCCGCGACGATGGTACCGCCGGGGGCCAGGCGCATCGGCACGCTGTTCATCGCCGTACCGCTGGGCTTCAGCGTCCCGGCACTGCACTGCCCGAACGGACTGACCTGCGTGGACCACCCGATGACCGTCGACATGACGCGGTTGGCCGCGGCCCTGGCGCCGGTCTTCAAGACGTCCGCGGCGAAGCTGCTGCCGATGCTGCAGAACTTCCCCACGCCGGGCCACGACCACTTCATCGCGAGCCGCAACGACGGCAGGCCCCAGTGGTGGAACGTGGCGGTGATCGGTGTGACCAGCCCCGCCATCTACCTGGCCATCGTGCACGCACGGACGTTGGTGTTCATCCAGGCGCTGCTGGCGACGAAGACGCCCGGCGTACTGGGCCCGATCCCGACGAACATCTTCCTGTTCTTCGCCGCGTCGTCCTCCTGATCCCCTGTAGACCGGTAGGCCGCACCGAGGCTAGGGCACTGACCCGAACCTCGGTGCGGCTTGTTGTTTGTGCACGTGACCAACCCGGGCCCGTGCCGGCGAGGCATCAGCCCCACCCCCGATCTGTCGTGGAACGAGTTGGAACGCCTGGTCTGCGATGGCTCAGACCGTCGTCAGATCCGAGGAGGTCACTCGTGGAAATCGAGATCGTGGAGTCAGACGCCGACAAGCTCGACGCCGAACTGAACCAGCCGGTTCCGTAACGGCAAACGACCCGGAGTGTGGATCCACCTCACACTCCGGGTCTTCCGTCGCGACCCAACTGCCGAGGAGTGACCATGGGTCTGCGCACGCCGACGTTCGCTGAACTCGTCGGCGACGAGGAAGACTTCTTCACGAACTACTTCACCCGTCGACCGCTGTACCGGCCGGGTGCCCTGACCGGCGACATGCGGGAGATCCTGTCCATCGCGGACATGGACGACATCGTGCACCAGGAGGGACTGCGCTCGTCGCTGTTCCGCATGCTCGGACAGGGTACCGGCGTCGCCGGCCCGTCCCTGACAAAGCGCCTCTACCTCCGGCGCGAAGGCCGGTCACTCGACGACGCACTGGACGCGGACAAGATCTACGCGCACTTCCGGGCCGGAAAGACGCTCATCCACGCCGGACTCAACCACACCCGCCCCAACCTGCGTGCACTCTGCGCCGTCCTGACGGAGAAGTTTGCCGCGCCCAGCGAGGCGGTCGCGTTCCTCACCCCGGCGGGCAAACAGGCCGCGAGCGCTCACAGCGATCCCAGTGACGTCTATGTCATCCAGTTGGCGGGAACGAAGCACTGGCAGGTCTGGCCCACGCCGGAGAGTCGCCGGATGGGCGAGGATCGCGAATACGTGGTGTCCGAGCTTCCTTCACCGGTGTTGACTGTGTCTCTGCGTCCGGGGGATGTGCTTTACCTTCCGTACGGGACCCCGCACGTTGCCGCCGCGGAGGAGGAGGTGTCGCTGCACCTGACGGTGGTCACCTTGACGCCGTCGTGGTCTCAACTGCTGCTGTCGGTGGTTGAGAGGATCCTCGCGGAGAAGGAGGAGTTCTGGTCGGTTCCTCGCGTCGGGGGCACGCCCGCAGATCTTGAGGCGACGGTGAAAGAGAAGCTCCGCGAACTGGCGTCGCGTCTTGATGGGTTGGATATCCGCGATGCGCTTGGCCGCGTGGTGAGCGCTGGGCGGTCGTATGAAGGGGTCGGCCGGGGGAGTTACTTCCAGGAGATGGCTGCGGTCGATCATCTGGATGAGGACGCGCTGGTGGTGGGTGTTGCGGACTCGGTTACCTTCCAGGGCTCGGCTGACGGCGTCGCGGTTGTGACGGTCGGCGGGAACAAGCTCCGGATGCCGGCGGGTACGGCGTCTGCGCTGCGGGCTGCCGCGAGCGGTGTCACGCCGTTCCGCGCCGCGGATTTTCTTCAAGACCGCACCGCAGAACACTCCCTCGCGAGCGTCAAGCAACTGGTTCGCCTTGGTGCGTTGAGAGTCGCCAACGGCGAACCGCCATGAGCAGGCCCATCGTACGTAGATCCGACAGGCTCCACATTTCAGCGCGGACAGGGTGACTACCGACGATGCCGAGATACGCGCCGGCCGCGTCGACGCCCAGCAGGTTGCCCGACGCGTCGTGGGTGGCCGAGTTCGCCGTGTTGGTACGGGTGACCACCCGGCCCAACGCGTCGGAGGTGAACGCGGTCGTGGTCGACCCGGCGGTCTGCGAGGCCATCGTGCCCGCTGCTGTGTAGGCGCAGCTGGTCACGCCGTCGCTGTCAGTTAGCCGCAGAGGTGGCGAAGCCGGTGGTGGTCATCGTCGCGAGGTTGTTGTCCGCGTCGAAGCCCCCGTTATCTTTTTGATCTTCCCCGGTTATCGACCAGAGACGCGACCGGCGGCCTTGGTGACAATCTGTTGGACGGCAGACGTTACCTGGGCTGCCGATCCGCCAGGCACAACGGTCACGTTGGACTGAGTTGAGCCAGAACCCACCAACACGAAGTGTGTTGAGGTGAATTGCCTCGCCTGGCCCTGCGCCGCCGCCACCTCCGCGCCGCCGACCGCGAGCACGAGGTCACACTTCCGCTGTACCAGAGTGTTCACATAGGACACAGCGTTCGCGGCCGTGTCCGGGCCGTACACCGAAAGGAACGACACCTTCCCGGACGTCTTGGTGGACGCGGCCTGCATGCCCGCCCACACCGGCGCGGCCGCCTGCCCGGACACGCCCTGGCCATCGGTCAGCAGGCAGGCGTCGAACGCCGTGTATACCCGTGCCCGTGGGGGCGGCAGTTGCCGCCCGCGATGCGTGATCCAGATAGTCAAGCCGGTCAACACGATCAGACCCGCCAAACCCGCCCACCAGAACCTGGTCAACCACCCGCGCATAAGATCCTCCCCGTCGCGGCACCCACCAGACGCCATATGAACCGGCAGCATACGACGGCAGCCCCTGAGCGCGCTGCCACCAGTCAGGCGCGGAGCCGGGCGACGACGACCAGGCGGACGGACACGACATCATCGATGGCGATCTGTTCTTTATTGCGCACCGAGTCCCGCAGCGGAAGGACGTAGCCGCCGTCCTTCGGGAACAACGAGGTCCGCCACCGGCTCCGCCCGAGCCGGACCTCGACCGGCACCATGCCCCAGCCGTAGCTGACCGCGGACACCCACTCGCGCACATCGTCGGCGTACTCGGGCGGTACCGTCACGAAGTGGTACGGGGACGGCCCCCGCCATTCCCACACCGCGCCTTCGAAGGCGCACTCCAGCACCTGGCCAGGGACCTCATGGGCCGGTGACATCGTCTACCGATCGCCATAGTGGAAGCGACAGGCGATGATCTCGACAGCGTCGCCCTTGATCCGGTACACCAACTGGTGCTCACGATGGTGGCCGGACCGGGTCACGACGAGCTCGTCGGCGTCATCGACCACACTGTCCAGTTCGGCAGCCAGATTCTGCCGGAGATCGGTGAAGTTCACGGTCCGCAAGACACCTCCCGAACACGTACAGAAGACTGTACGCCACGGCGCCACGGCAGACACCGAGCGCCCCGCCCGCGTACAAGATCATTGTGGGCCGGAGGTATCACCGCGCGAACCAAACGCACCTCATCGCCGGCGACCCACTGTCGGTACGTTTGCCCAGGTCATCAGGCAGTAGAGAGGCGGTGCGCAGTGACGGTCACCGGACCCTTCGCGAC
>DATEJJ010000423.1:0-5205 GCA_035278125.1 Rugosimonospora sp. | reverse complement strand
GAGCCTCGACCCGGACAAGGACGTCGCCGGACAATGATCGGCGGGGCAGGGGGTGCCGTTCAGTTCGGCCTACCGCTGTGGGGCGCGGGACCTGCCGGTGCGCTGGCCTGACCAGCCACGCGCAGCGCCCACCAGATCAACGGAGCCTGCATCGGGAGGCGGGCGTATGCCGCAGCCCGGTACGCCCGGGGGTGTCGGCGCCAGTCCCGGGCCATCTTCAGGTTCGCCGGGAACACCGCGGTGAATAGGGCAGCGGCGGCCAGCCCGCCCGCGTGGCGGGTCCGCGGGTGCGCGACGGCCACGGCCACCGCGAGTTCGGCGGCGCCGCTGAGGTACGTCCACGTCCGAGGCCGGCCGGGCAACAGACGCGGGACGATCGAGTCGTACGCCCGCGGCACCGCGAAGTGCGAGCCGCCGGCGACGGCGAGCAGCACCGCGAGGCCCTGGGCGCTGCGAGATGCGGACATGCGGTTCAGCATGCCACCGGCCGACAGCCGCGATGGCGTCGAGTCGGCAGGCCGCTGGTCCGGGATCGCACCGCCCGGCCGCTGGTGCGTTTCCCGGCCCGGCAGGCCGGAGCAGGCCATCTGGCGACCGCGGGCCTGGATGCGAGGAGCAGCCAGTCGAACCGCGGCACAGCTTCGCCCGCCGCCCAACGGGTCCTTCCGCTGATACCTGGCACCGAATCGCGGAAGCCCGACCGCGCGTTGCCCGCGGCATGAGAATGCCTCGGAACCGACGCGCGGCAGCTCCGCCGAATGGCACCGACGGGTGAGTGCGAGCGCAGCGAGTACCGCCCCCAAGGCAGACGGCGCCTGCGCGTTGCGGCAAAGAAGAACCCGCTTCGGGTATGAACAAGCTGCGCCGCGCCTATCCTGACGCGGGAGTGGGATGCGGGTGAGACGTGGGTACCTCGTACACGGAGTACGGTTCGCTTGGGTTCTGGGCGCGGGACGAGACCGTGGAACTGTGGCTTTACCTGCTCGTTGGGGTTGTCGACGAGCAGCCCGAGCCGATGGCGTGGCTGCGGGACGCTCGCGAGGACTGGTACGCGCAAGCGACCGTAGGATTCCAAGGTTTCGTCTCTGCTGGTCTCGACGAACATCTGGTAAGAGAACCCGGTCGCGAGTCGGCCTTCCTCGGACTCGTGGCGATAGTCCACGATCGCCTTGCGTCCTACGGCGAGGCCATCCCCTCCAGCGCAACAACGCGCTGGTCAATCGGCGGCGGCAAGGACCTGGGCGAGGTCAGCACTGACCTCATGCACAGGTTCACGGCAGCAGTCGTCGGTCTGGTTCATGGCCAAGCTACCTGGGACACCACCGCTCGGGTGCCTGGCGTGTGGGCACCGCCGTAAGCCCGGTACCGCCGCTGCCGGTCCGCGGCAGTTGAGCATGGCCGCGCCCTCGCGGCCGATGAGCAGGCCCGGCCGACCCGGCCGTGCCGTACCCGTCGCTGGTGGTGGACGTGCCGGCGAGCAACGGCGAGCGGCGCGCCACGATCGCCGACCCGGTGCGGGGGGACCCGACTCGGCGGGGACGCGGCCCGGCGGGACATCCACACCCCGGCTGGGCGGCGGGTACGGCGGCGGGTACGAGGACCGGCGCCCGGTCTGGTGCGTCGACGGCGTGTGCCTCGACCTCACCGTGGCCGGGAACCGGGTATGTGTCCTGCTCCCGGCGCTACCCCCCGGCGGTCGAGCGCCGCCTCGGCCCCGCTCGCCCGCCGGGGCGGGTGACCGGGCCGGGTGAGCGGTCAGCCCACCGGGTCCGGCTGTGACCGGCCGGCGCCCCGCGGGATCAGCGCCGGTACCCGACGGCGGTAGGCGCGGTACCGCTCGCCGAAGGTGGCGATCATCATGCGGTCCTCGACGCGGACCCGCCAGGCCGTGACGGCGACCGTCACCGCCAGCACCAGCAGCAGCCGGCCGACGCCGAAGGCGAGCGTGGCGCCGGCCGCGAGACCCACCACGCCCGTGTAGATGGGGTGCCGCACGATGCGGTACGGACCGTCAGTACACAGCTCGTGACCCTCCTGCACCAGCGGGCGCCCCGCCCACATCCGACCCAGGACCCACCGCGCCCAGAGCATCAACCCCGCAGACACCGCCGCCACCGCGGCGCCCAGCCCGCCGAGCACCGGGTTGTCGAACCGCAGGTGGCGCCACAGCCCGGGCGGCACCACGGCGAGCACCCCGAACACCGCCGGCACCAGCAGGAACAGCCACGGCTCCGGCAGCAACGTGCACGCGAAGTGCCCCAGCCGGGCAGGCCACGGGCGCCGCAACCGCAGCGCGAAATACCCGGCCGCGAACAACCAGGCCACGCCGACGACCTGCAGACAGGCCATCGTCACATCGATGAACACCGTGCGTGTATCCGTCATGCCTCCACGGTCGACCCGCGCGGCGCGCAGAGAGTCAAGCCATGGGTGCAAACCCCGGATTCAACCCCCGGGTTGAGCCGCATCGCCGGCACCGGCCGGCCACCCGAACCGCCCGCCCCCAACCGCGGAACCCGGACACCCCAGCACCGGCACAGCCGCTTCGTGCCGCGCCGGGCCGGCCCCAGCCGCACGCAGATCCAGGCCCGGCGGCAGCAGCAGGTCGCCGAGGACCTACCGGTACCCGCCCGCACGGCCCTACGGGAGGCACAGCGGACGGCCGGGAAACCCGGGCGACCCAACTCGACCAGACGCGGACCGGTGATGTCGACGCCGCCGCGCCACGCGGCATTCCGGTGCGCCGCGCGCACCGCGGCAGATTATCGTGCCCGTGCCCCAAGGATCCGGAAGGAGGAGACGCCAACGACAGGGACTCGATCACCAGCGAGCGGCGGTGCTCGACTTGACACAGGATTCGATCTACCGCCTCCTTGCCGACCGCCCGCTGAAGGCCCAAGCAGAGTCTCTCGGTTCGCGCTCTTGGATGCCCATTAGCTCATCTTCGGTCCACTCGTGGTCCTCGGGTACGTGAATTCACGTACTTGAGCGGCGGTTCGGCGTTTTGCCCCCTGCGGTGACGGAGGTGCCGTCCTGACCTGGGATGATCAAGATTGACTAGATCATCAATCTCCCAGAGGAACGGCACCTCCGAAGTGAAGGATAGAAGATCCGTTAAGTTGCCGCGCAAGATCAAGCGTGCTATTGAGCGCAAGCGGCGGCGGCGCCTGGCCAAACGCACGTCGGCGTGGTCGCAGGGCCTGGAGCTGACCGGTGGCGCGTGCGGGCTGATCGGCGCGGTAGGAGCGCCGTTGTTGCGGCTGCTGGCCGAGGAGTCCGGGCTGCGGGCTGCGCTGTCGGGGGCACTGACCCGGTCCGGGTTCGTGCCGGGCCATGACCGCGGTCAGGTCCTCATCGACGTGGCGGTCGCGCTCGGTCTCGGGGCCACCTCGGTGGCCGGGGCGGTCGAGGTGTTGCGCCAGTCGTTGGCGGTGCTGCAGACGGTGGCGTCGGCCCCCACGGCGTGGCGTGCACTGGAAGAACTCGACACGGACGCGTTGGCCAGGGTCGCGAAGGCACGGGCAGCGCAGCGCCGCCTGGTCTGGGCGCGGCTGGCGGCGCGGCCCGACGGTTTCCCGTGGGTGGCGGTGGCCGGGCAGGTCTGGCACGGCTGGATCGTGATCGACGTGGACGCCAGCCTCGTGGAGTCCCACTCCGACAAGCAGGGCGCGGCACCCACGTACAAGAAGCACATCTTCGGCCTGCACCCGATCCTCGTCTCCTGCGCGAACACCGGCGAGATGCTCGCGGTGCTGCTACGCAACGGGAATGCCGGGAGCAACACCGTGACCGATCACATCAGCGTGCTGTCCGAGGCCGTCGCGCAACTACCCGCCCGCCACCGGCGGCGAATCATCTTCCGCGCCGACGGCGCTGGGGCGACCAAGGACCTCCTCGCCTGGATCAAGACCGAGGCCGCGCAGCACGGCTACACCTGGCACTACAGCGTCGGGTTCGACGTCACCGAACCCGTCCGCCAGGCCATCATCGAGGTGCCCGCCCAAGTGTGGGTACCCGCACTGACCCCGCAGGACAAGCTCCGCCGGGGTGCCCACGTCACCGAGATCAGCGGCCTGCTGTCCCTGGCCGACGGGTGGCCGTGCGACCTGCGGGTGCTGGCCCGCACCGAGCCGCTGCACCCGCGCCACCGCAAGCAGGCCAGCGAGGCCGAAAAACAACGCGGGCAACGCTTCCAGGCCACCGCCACCGACCTGCCCGGCCACCACTACCCCCGGCTGGACGCCTTCCACCGCAACCACGCCAGCGTCGAGGCAGTGATCAAAGACGGCAAAGACCTCGGACTGCGCCGACTACCGTCCTACTCCTTCGCGTTCAACCAGGCGTGGTGCGCCATCGTGGCCATCGCCGCGGACCTGCTCGCCTGGCTACGACACCTCGCCCTGGATCACCACCCCGGGCTGAGCAAGGCAACCCCCGCCACCCTGCGTCGCGCCCTCCTGGGTGTCCCCGCCCGTCTGGTCCGCCGCGCCCGCAAGCGCCTGATCCGCCTGTGCGACGACCACCCCTACCAGGCCGACCTCATCCTGGCCTGGAACAAGATCCGCGCCCTGGCCACCCCACCATAACCAGCACTCCACCCACCCCGACCAGACGAAAGGCCCCACCCACCCGGCCCACCAGGGGAAACCAGGGCCACACCCGGCCACCAGCCGGGCCATCACCATACCCACAGCCCGAAACCGACCCACATGCAACGACCACCATCGATCAGTCCATCTCACACCAAGATCGTGAAAGAACCAGGCCGGGTACGTATTTAAGCGGAAAGGCGTGATTAGAAAGCTGGTAGAGCGTCGGGACGCGCTTATAGTGCTCCTTGTGATATTTTGACCGAGGCTGACCCTCAAGGATTTCAAAAGTAACCTCGGCGGGGTCACTGACGCCCAGTCGGTATTTGTCCCCGCTAACCGCGTATGCCCGCGTACGCATCAAGTGCAATAGGAAAGCAGGTACAGTCGGCCGCCGCGCTGCTGTGCAAGTGGATCGCAGCCCGCGCCGCAGACCACGGCTCCCACGAGTCCCTACCGGTGCCCGGACTGGTGCTATCCGCGATTGGCATGGCGGCTGCGCCACGCCAGCCATTGGCTCCCGTGCGTGCGTCGTGGCCGGTGCGGCCGTGTTCGGTGCCGGCTTCGGGGAACTGGTCTCCCCCGCCTGCGCGGCCCTCAGCGTTGACGAGGCCCC
>DATEJJ010000422.1:0-3549 GCA_035278125.1 Rugosimonospora sp. | reverse complement strand
CCGCTCACCGACCCGGAGCCGGACGCGGGTCTGCTCGACGCCGTCGACCACGTGGCGCTGTGCGTACCCGGCGCCGACCTGGTCTCCACTGTGGACTGGTACGCGCGCGTGTTCGGGTTCCGGCAGATCTTCGAGGAGCGGGTGGAGGTCGGCGCGCAGGCGATGGACTCGCGCGTTGTGCAGAGCCCCTCGGGCGCGGTCACCGTGACCATCGTCGCGCCCGACGCGTCCGCCTGCCCGGGCCAGCTCGACGACTTTCTCCGCGCCCACGACGGCGCCGGCGTCCAGCACCTGGCGCTGAGCACGCCGGACATCGTCGGCGCGGTACGCGCGCTGGGCGAGCGCGGCGTGGCGTTCCTGGCCACCCCGGACAGCTACTACGACGGCATCAAGGAGCGGCTCGGCGAGGTCGACCTGTCCATCGACGCGCTGCGCGCCGGCAACATCCTGGTGGACCGCGACCACTGGGGCGAGATGTTCCAGATCTTCACCAGGTCCACAGTGGAGCGCGGCACGTTCTTCTTCGAGCTGATCGAGCGGCACGGCGCGCTCACCTTCGGCAGCAACAACATCAGGGCCCTGTACGAGGCCAAGGAGCGAGCCCGCGCGGAGGAGCACACGCCATGCTGACCAGCGAGACGACCCTGACCGCGGCCGAGCGGGAACTGCTGCCCGGTGACGCCGACGTCGCCTGGTACGCCGAGCACGGCTGGTACCTGACCCGCAAGCTGCTCACCGACGGCGAAGTGGACCGGCTGGTGGCGGCCAGCGAGGCGTTCTACGCCGGCGCCCGCAGCCGCCGGCTGCCCGCGCGGCCACCCACGCTCGCCTACTGGGAGCCGCAGCACGGCGCGGTGCAGCGCCACAACGACTACATCCACGTGGAGTGCGACGAGATCGCCGCCATCCTGCGCAAGCCCCTCATCGGCGCGGTCGCGGCGCGGCTGGCGCAGGCCGAGCGGATCCGGCTGTTCCAGTCCACCCTCATCTACAAGCCGCCGCGCGGCGACGAACCCACCAACGTGGTGCCCTGGCACTTCGACCGGCACTACTGGCAGACCTGCACCTCGGACCGGATGCTCACTGCGTTCATCCCGTTCCACGCCTGCGACGTGCCGATGGGCACCATCACCATGGTCGACGGCAGCCACCGCTGGCGGGAGTCGGGTGCGGACGACTCGGTCACGAAACACTTCGCCCAGCGGGACCCGGACGACCTGGAGGTGCGGCTGGGGGACAACGCCGTCGCGAACGGGTGCGAGGTGGTGAAGGTACCGATGACCATCCCCAAGGGACACATGAGCTTCCACCACTGCCGGACCTACCACGGCAGCGGCCCCAACGTGTCCGGCCGGCCGCGCCGGGCCATCTCGCTGCACCTGCAGGACGGGGAGAACCGGTACCGCCCGGTGGCCCTGTCCGACGGCACACCGGTGCGCTACAACCACGACCACCTGGTCCGGCGCGGCGCGGACGGGCATCCCGACTACAGCGACCCCGCGTACTGCCCGGTTTTGTGGGGGAGTGATGAGTGAGCGCGTGCGCGAACGCCCGGCCGGCCTGGTGAGCGGTCCTGATCCGGCTGGGCTGTACCGCACCATCCGGCTCATCCGGCGGTTCGAGGAGCGGGCGGTCGAGCTGGTGCGCTCCGGCGAGATCCGCAGCGGGATCCACCCGTGCTGCGGGCAGGAGGGCGTGGCCGCCGGCGTGTGCGCCGCGCTGCGCGCCGACGACATCGTCTTCAGCAACCACCGGGGCCACGGCCACCTGCTGGCCAAGGGCAGCGATCCGGGCCGGTTCCTGGCCGAGCTGACCGGGCGGGTCACCGGGGTCAGCCGGGGCCGGGCGGGCTCGTTCCACCCGTCCGACTTCACCGTCGACGTGTACGGCGCGAGCGGTACCGTCGGGCACGGCGCGGCCCTGGCCGCGGGCGCGGCGTACGCGGTGGCCCGGGACTCCGACCGGGTGGTGGTGGCGTTCTTCGGCGACGGCGCGGTGAACCAGGGCGCCCTGCTGGAGTCGCTGAACCTGGCCGCGCTGTGGCGGGTACCCTCGGTGTTCGTGTGCGAGAACAACGGGTACGCCACCACCCTGCCGGTACACACCGCGGTCGCCGGTACCGTGATCGGGCGGGCGGTCGCGTTCGGCATCCCGGCCTCCACAGTGGACGGACAGGACCCGCACGTGGTGTACCACGAGGCGGCGCGCGCCGTGGCCCGGGCCCGTACCGGCGGCGGCCCCACCTTCCTGGAGTTCCGCACCTACCGGTACGACGGGCACCACACCTTCGAGCACCGGACGCGGCTGCGCTACCGGGACGAGGCGGAGGTGCGGCGGTGGCGGCAACGCGACCCGCTGGTGTTGCAGGCGGCGCGGGTACCCGAACCGCGCCGGGCGCGCATCGACGCGGAGGTGGAGGAGGTGCTCGCCGCGGCGGTACGGTTCGCGCTGGACAGCCCGCGGCCGGACCCGCTGGACGCCACCGCGCACGTCTACGCCAGCGGGCTGCGGGTACGCGCGGGGGTGGCCGGTGCCTAAGCTGTCCTACGCCAAGGCGCTCAACCGGGCGCTCGGTGAGGAGATGGCCCGCGACCCGGCCGTGTTCGTGCTCGGCGAGGACATCCGGCTGGGCCTGAACAACGTGACCACGGGGCTGCTGGACCGGTTCGGCCCGCGCCGGGTGCTGGAGACCCCGCTGTCCGAGCAGGGCTTCACCGACTTCGCCACCGGCGCCGCCATGGCCGGCCTGCGCCCCGTGGTGGAGTACCAGATCCCGTTCCTGACCCTGCTGGTGCTGGAGCAGATCGCCAACCAGGCGAACAAGTTCTCCGTGATGAGCGGCGGGCAGACCCGGGTACCCGTGACCTACCTGCTGCCCGGTACCGGCTGGCGGCCCGGCTGGGGCGCGCAGCACTCCGACCAGACCTACGCCGTCTTCGCCCACACCGGCGTGAAGACCGTCGTGCCCGCCACGCCCAGCGACGCGTACGGGCTGTTCCTGTCCGCCATCCGCGACGACGACCCGGTGCTGGTCTGCGCGCCCATGGGTGCGCTGGGCCTGCGCGAGGACGTGGACTATGCCGACCTCGCCCCGGTCCCGCTCGGGGTGGGCGCGATCCGGCGCGGCGGCACGGACGTGACCGTGGTCGCGGTCGGGCACCTGGTGCCCGAGGCGCTCGCCGTGGCCGAGCAGCTGGCCGGCGAGGTGTCCGTCGAGGTGCTCGACCCGCGCACGGTGTACCCGTTCGACTGGGCGCTGCTGGCCGCCTCTCTGGAGAAGACCGGGCGGCTGGTGGTGTGCGACGACACCAACCGGTTCTGCGGGCTGGCCGGCGAGATCCTGGCCACGGCCGCCGAGGAGTACCGCCTGGTGGCCCCGCCGCGGCGGGTGACCCGGCCGGACGGCGCGGTGGTGATCGGCTGCGACCCGGAGCTGGACCTCGCGGTGCAGCCGAACGGGCAGCAGCTCACCGCGGCCATCCAGGCGGTCGTCAAGACGGGGCGGTAGCCGGCCGGGCGGCGAGCGCGGCCAGCCGCCGCGCCGCCTCC
>DATEJJ010000421.1:0-3445 GCA_035278125.1 Rugosimonospora sp. | reverse complement strand
CGTGGCGAGCGCGGTGGCGGCCACGGCTACCTGGCTGGCTTGAGGTTCAGGACGACCTGGGTGTTGTACGGGCCGCCGATCCACGGCGCGCAGATGGCGTACGGGTTCTGCTCGTCCGGCCAGCCGACCCAGTTCTTCGTGGTGTACGCGCAGCCCGCGGTGATCGAGGACAGCGTCACGAACGGCGCGTCGTCCATGACGGTCTTCTCCAGCTGCCTGGCCAGCGCGGCCTGCTGGTCGGTGGTGGCCGCGGTCTGGAACTGCCGCAGCAGCGCGTCGGTGGCCGGGTCCCGGAACCGCTCGAAGTTGTCGTAGCTCGCCTCGCCACCGCCCTTGGACCCGGCGAACTGGCTGTTGAGCAAGGCGTTGTACATGTCGAACGGGGTGGCCCCGTACGCGAAGCCGCCGGTGATGAGGTCGAACCGGCCCTTGGCTCGGTTGTCGCCGTACGTGCCGCTGGCCACCGGGTCGACCGTGACGTTGAGGCCGAGCTTGTCGAGCTGGTCGGCGATGAGCTTGTCCCGCTGCACCGAGTCGGCGTACTCGCTCACCTCCATGATGCTGAAGGAGAGCTGCTTCCCGGCGCCGTCCACCACCCTGCCGTTCTTCACGGTGTACCCGCCCTGCGCCAGCTCCTGCACCGCCGCGGCCGTATCCGTGGTGACCGCCTGCCGGTACCCGCTGTCCAGCCACGCCGCCTGGGTCTTCTGGTCCAGCCCGGTCTGGCTGATCGGGTACGCGCCCAGCTGCGTGGTCAGGTCGATGAGCTGCTGCTTGTCGAGCGCGTCGACGATCGCCCGGCGCAGGTGCACGTTGGTCGCGAACAGCGGGTTGTCCAGGTTGAAGAAGAGGAACAGCGCGCCGTACGTGGGGTAGAAGATCTTCGCGTGGGCCGGGTCCTTCTTGACGAACTGGTTCACCACATCGGGGATGGCGCCGCCGGACACGTCCTCGGTGCCGCCGAGCAGGTTGCTGACCTCGGTGGTGGAGTTCGCGGTCACCAGCGGGAAATTGATGTGCTTGACCGCGATGGTGGACTGCTTCCAGTAGTTGCTCCGGGCCACCAGCGTCACCTGCTGCGGGGTGAGCCGCTGCTCCTGGTACGGGCCGCTGCCCACCGGCTTCGGGTTGGTCCAGGTGACCGGATCCTTACCCTGCCAGTACTTCTTCGGGACGATGTACTCCTGCACCACGGCGCCGAGTTCGGTGTAGACCGGCCCGTCGAAGGTGAGGACCGCGGTGTGCGCGGCGGTCGCGGTGGCCGTGTTCACGGTGACGCTGTGCTGGTAGTTGGCGGCCTGGTTGTTCTTCAGCGTGTCGAAGGTGAAGACCACGTCGTCGGCGGTCACCGGGGAGCCGTCGCTCCAGGTGGCCCGCGGATCCAGGGTGAGGGTGAGGGTCTTCCCGTCGGCGGACACCTGCTCGGCGCTGGCCAGCCACGGGATGAGCTTGCCGCCGTGCAGGGTGTCGATGCCCATCAGCGGCTCGAAGACGTAGCCGAGAGTGCCCTCGGTGGCCTTCGGCGAGAACGGGTTGAAGTTCTCGGTCACCAGCCCCCGGCCGAAGGCCATGTTGATGGTGAGCGTGTCCACCGTACCGCCGCTCGTGGACCCCGTGTCCGCGCAGGCGGTCAGCGCCACCGTCAGGGCCGCACCGGCCGCCGCGAGCCGGAAACCTCTCATCGCCGGTCGCCTCCCCTCGCCACAGGCGTTGGGAGAACCTTGCAATGTCGTACCACCACATGTCAATGGTGGCGGTAATATGTTTCATCCAGAGGTGGCGGTGGTACCGGAGGCGCGGCGTGCGGATCAGTTCGGTCGAGTCCAGCCGGCTCTTCGCCGGTACGGTCGCGGTGCCGCGGCAGCTCCTCCTGGTGGACCTGGAGCACGAGCCCGGGCGGCGGGTACGCGTCGCGGCGACCGGTCCGCTGGTCCACACGCCGGAGCCGGTCGAGGTGGAGACCGGCGCGGACGGTACGGTCCACGCCGAGGTACCCGTCGCCTGCGACGCACCGGTCGGCACCCGGTACCCGCTCACCGTGCTCGCCGTGGACGGGGAGGACACCGCCGAGGCGGCCGGCGAGCTGGTGGTCGCCGAGCCGGGCTGGACCATGTTCATGGTCAGCCACTTCCACTACGACCCCGTCTGGTGGAACACGCAGGCGGCGTACACGGTCACCTGGGACGAGCGCGACGACACCGCGCGGGGCGCCGCGGCGCGTACCTTCGACTCGCGCGGGCAGTCCGGCTTCAGCCTGGTACGCGCGCACTGCGACCTGGCCCGCCGGGACCCGGCGTACACCTTCGTGCTGGCCGAGGTGGACTACCTCAAGCCGTACTGGGACTCGTACCCGGAGGAGCGCGCCTTCCTGCGCGAGCTGCTCCGCCAGGGCCGGCTGGAGATCATGGGCGGCACCTACAACGAACCCAACACCAACCTCACCGGGCTGGAGGCGACCGCCCGCAACGCCTTGTACGGGGCCGGATTCCAGCGCGACATCATGGGCGCCGACCCGGCCACCGCGTGGCAGCTCGACGCGTTCGGCCACGATCCGCAGTTCCCCGGCCTGATGGCGGACGCGGGCCTGACGTCCAGCTCGTGGGCGCGCGGCCCGTTCCACCAGTGGGGGCCGACCATGACCCGGTGGGGCGAGCCGCCCGGCGACCCCACGGTGATGCAGTTCCCGGCCGAGTTCAGCTGGCTGTCCCCGGCCGGGCACGGGCTGCTCACCGCGTACATGACCAACCACTACTTCGCGGGCTGGGCGATCGACTCGGCACCGACCCTCGCCGACGCCGAGCGCGCCGCGTACCGGCTGTTCCTGGGGCTGTCCGCGGTGGCCCTGACCCGCAACGTGCTCCTGCCGGTGGGTGGTGACTACGCGCCGCCGTGCCGCTGGGTGATGGACATCCACCGCGACTGGAACGCCCGCTACGTGTGGCCGAGGTTCGTCAGCGGGCTGCCCCGCGACTTCTTCGCCGCGGTCCGCGCCGAGCTGGCCGCCACCGGCCGCCGGCCCTCGCCGCAGACCCGGGACATGAACCCGGTCTACACCGGCAAGGATGTGTCCTATGTGGACACCAAGCAGGCGCAGCGGTACGGCGAGGCGCAGCTCGCCGACGCCGAGGCGTGGGCAACGCTCGCCGGCCTGCTCACCGGCGCGCCGCACCCGGACGCCGCGCTGGACAAGGCGTGGCGGCACCTCGTGTACGGCGCGCACCACGACGCCATCACCGGCTCCGAGTCCGACCAGGTCTACATCGACCTGCTCACCGGCTGGCGGGAGCTGCACGACCTGGCCGGCGAGGTGCACCGCGGCGCCACCGCCGCGATCGCGGCGCGGGTGGCCGCCGACCCGGACGGCGGGCCGGACCTGGTGGTGTTCAACCCGGCCACCTGGCCGCGCCGCGACGTGCTCGACCTGGCCGACCCCGGGCTGGTCCCG
>DATEJJ010000420.1:0-11116 GCA_035278125.1 Rugosimonospora sp. | reverse complement strand
GCCCGGGTCAACGGGCCCCGGGCCAGCAGCAACTCCAGCGCGGCGCGGTCGTTGATCGCGCGCAGCAGCCGAGGTGTACCCGGAAGGCGGGTTGAGCTCATTGGTAACCTACCCCTATCGTTTAGGAAGGTTTACTAAAAGCGTGTCCGGCTGGACAGAATACCGATAGCGTAAGGTCAAGTAGCTTCGTTTTCGGTACTCCGGACGGCCGCAGTTGGCCCGTCTTACCACCGGATCGCGGTGCGGGGGCCGGAGGGGATCACAAGTGGCGATCGATCGCGGGCTACGGCGGCTGGTGCTACGCACCCTATTGCCGTCCTTTCCGGGGCATACCGCACCTGCCTGGGTCACCCGGCTGGCCGCCGAGGGCATCGGCGGGTACATCATCTACGGCTACAACATCGCCGATCCGGACCAGCTCCGCGCGCTCACCACGCAACTGCGCGACGTCGGACCCGCGCTGCTCTCCATCGACGAGGAGGGCGGCGACGTGACCCGGCTGGCCCACGTGGCCGGTAGCCCGTACCCGGGCAGCGCGGCGCTCGGCGCGGTGGACGACGCCGCGCTCACCGAGCGCATCTACCACGCCATCGGGCAGGACCTCGCCGCCGCCGGGTTCACCCTGAACTTCGCGCCCAGCCTCGACGTGAACACCGTCGACGACAACCCCACCATCGGTACCCGCTCGTTCGGCGCAGATCCGTACCGGGTGGCCGAGCAGGGCGCCGCCGCGATCACCGGGCTGCAGTCCGCCGGCGTCGCCGCCGCCGCCAAGCACTTTCCCGGGCACGGCGCCACCACCGTCGACTCGCACCTGGCGCTGCCCACCGTGGACGTACCGCTGGACCTGCTGCGGGAGCGCGACCTGGTGCCGTTCGCGGCCGCGGTCAAGGCGGGTACCCGCTCGGTGATGACCGCGCACATCCGGGTACCGGTGCTCACCGGTGACCTGCCGGCCACCTTCAGCAGCCGGGCCCTCAACGACCTGCTCCGCGGCGAGCTGGGCTTTACCGGCACGCTCATCACGGACGCGCTGGAGATGGCGGGCGCGGCGGAGCTGGCCGGTGGCGTACCGGGGGCCGCCGTACTCGCCCTCGCCGCCGGCAACGACCTGCTGTGCCTGGGCTCGCGGGTGGACGAGGAGCTGGTGGAGGCGACCCTCGCCGAGGTCGCGGCGGCGGTACGCGACGGGCGGCTGGCCACCTCCCGGCTGGAGGACGCGGCGGCCCGGGTGGACGCGCTCGCCGCCTGGGCCGCGGACGCCCAGCCGACCGCCGGTGCCGGAGCGGTCCCGGACGGCCGGATCGGGTACCCGGCGGCGCACCGCGCGGTACGCGTGGAGGGCTCGATCGCCGGGCTGGGCGTGCCGCTGGTGGTACAGGTCGAGTCGGAGTCCTCGATCGCGGCCGGCCCGGTACCGTGGGGCCTCGGCCCGCACATCAACGGCACCGAGCAGATCCGGGTGGCCGCGACCACCCCGCCGGACGTGCTCCGCCAGCGGGCCGGTACCCGCCCGATCGTGCTGGTCGGCCGCAACCTGCACCGCGAGCCCGGGGTACCCGAGCTGGTGGAGGCGCTGGCCGCCGCGCACCCGGTGGTCGCGGTGGAGATGGGCTGGCCGTCGGCCTGGCGCCCGGCCGGCGTCCGCGCCTTCGTCACCACCTACGGCGCCAGCCACGCCAACGGCTGGGCCGCCGCCCGCACCCTCGGCCTGGCCTGACTCGGGGGTCAGGAGGCGGCGGTCCGGACCAGGGTGCGGATCTGGCGGAGCAGGACGGACAGGGCGGCCAGGTCGGCGCTGGAGTCGCCGAACTCCGCGATCGCGTTGCGGGCCCGGCCCACCGCCGTCGCGTTCGCCTGCTCCCACTCGGTGACCCGGTCGTGCGCGTCACCCTGCCCGGTCGCGGCCAGCACCTCGGCCGTCAGCGCGGACAGCGCCCCGTACAGGTCGTAGCGCAGCGCCATCCGGGCCAGGGTCTGCCAGCGGTCGTCGCGGGGCAGCTCCGAGATGCGGGACAGCAGGTCGTCGATGCGCAGCCGCTCGGACAGCACGAAGTACACCTCGGCCACCTCGCCGAACGGGCGCCCACCGGTCTCCGCCAGCGACACGATGTCCAGCAGGCCGAAGCCGTACATCACCCGGCTCGCCGCGCCGGCCAGCTGCTTGGGGATGCCGAGCGCGACCAGCTTGTCCGCCCGGGTACGCAGCGCCTGCTGCTCCCGGCCCAGGCACAGCGTGGGCAGCTCGGCCAGCAGCCGGGACACGCCGGGCCGCAGCCGGTCCAGCTCGCCGGCCACGTCCAGCGGTACCCGTCGGCTGGTCACCAGCCAGCGCACCGCCCGGTCGAGCAGCCGGCGCAGCTCCAGGTTGACCGTGATCTGGGCGGCGGCGGGTACCTGGTTGTCCAGCTCCTCGATCGCCTGCCACAGCTCGGTCAGGCCGTACACGTCGCGGGCGATGACGTACGCGCGGATCACGTCCGCGGGCGAGGCGCCGGTCTCCTCCACCGCGCGGAAGACGAAGGAGGTACCGCCCCGGTTGACCACCTCGTTGACCAGGTGCGTGGTGACGATCTCGCGGTGCAGCGCGTGCCCCGCCATCCGGTCGGCGTACCGCTCGCGCAGCGGGGTGGGGAAGTACTCGTGCAGTACGGCGCGGGTCCACTCCTCGTCCGGCAGGGAGGACGCGTTGATCTCGTCCTCCAGCGCGATCTTCACGTACGAGAGCAGCACCGCGAACTCCGGCGAGGTGAGCCCGGTACCGGCGGCGAACCGCGACTCCAGCTCCTCGTCGCTCGGTACCGCCTCCAGCGCGCGGTCCAGCCGCCCGTCCCGCTCCAGCTCGGTGATCAGCCGCCGGTGTACCGGCAGCAGCGAGTGCGTCTGCGCGCGGGCGCTGCCCAGGGCCGCGGCCTGGTCGTAGTTGTCCCGCAGCACCAGCGCGGCGACCTCGTCGGTCATCTGCGCGAGCAGCGCGTCCCGGTCGGCCTGGGCCAGCTCGCCGGCGACCACCAGCGGGTTCAGCAGGATCTTGATGTTCACCTCATGGTCGGAGCAGTCCACCCCGGCCGAGTTGTCGATGAAGTCGGTGCAGATCCGGCCGCCCGCGATCGCGTACTCGATCCGGCCCCGCTGGGTGAGCCCCAGGTTGCCGCCCTCGCCGACCACCTTGGCGCGCAGCTGCTTGCCGTTGACCCGGATGGCGTCGTTGGCCTTGTCGCCCACGTCCGCGTGCGACTCGGTGGACGCCTTGACGTAGGTGCCGATGCCGCCGTTCCAGAGCAGATCGGCCGGGGCCTGCAGGATGGCCTTGAGCAGCTCGGCCGGGGCCAGCGCGACCGCCGTTTCGGGCAGCCCGAGCGCGTCCCGGGCCTGCGGTGACACGGGTATCGACTTGGCGTCGCGCGGCCACACCCCGCCACCCGGGGAGATGAGCGAGGTGTCGTAGTCAGCCCAGGACGAACGCGGCAGGTTGAACAGCCGCGAACGCTCCACATAGGACGCTTCGGGGTCGGGCGCCGGGTCGATGAAGACGTGCCGGTGGTCGAAGGCGGCCACCAGCTTGATGTGCCGGGACAGCAGCATCCCGTTGCCGAACACGTCACCCGACATGTCACCGACGCCGACCACGGTGAAGTCCTGCGACTGCGTGTCCCGGTCCAGCTCGCGGAAGTGCCGCTTCACCGACTCCCACGCGCCCCGCGCGGTGATGCCCATCTTCTTGTGGTCGTACCCGGCCGAGCCGCCGGAGGCGAACGCGTCGCCCAGCCAGAACCCGTACCCGGCGGAGATCTCGTTCGCGATGTCGGAGAAGGTGGCCGTACCCTTGTCCGCCGCGACCACGAGGTACGGGTCGTCCGCGTCGTGGCGTACCACCTCCGGCGGGCCGACCACCCGCCCCGCCACCAGGTTGTCCGTGACGTCGAGCAGGGCCGAGATGAACAGCTTGTAGCAGTCGACGCCCTCGGCCAGGAACGCGTCCCGGTCGCTGGCCGGCGGCGGCGCCTTGAGCACGAAGCCGCCCTTCGCGCCCACCGGTACGATCACCGCGTTCTTGACCATCTGCGCCTTGACCAGCCCGAGGATCTCGGTGCGGAAGTCGTCGCGCCGGTCGGACCAGCGCAGCCCGCCCCGCGCCACCGGCCCGAACCGCAGGTGTACCCCCTCGAAGCGGGGCGAATACACCCAGATCTCGTACCGCGGCCGGGGCGCCGGCAGCTCCGGGATGGCCCGCGGCTCCAGCTTGAACGCGATGTACGACTTGGGCCGCCCGCCGCTGCGCTGGAAGAACGAGGTACGCAGGGTGGCCTGGATGAGCGTCAGGTACGAGCGCAGGATCCGGTCCTGGTCCAGGCTGGCCACCCCGTCCAGTTGCCGCCCGATCGCGATGACCAGCTCCTTGGACTGCAGCGCCCGGTCTTCGTCCGACAGCTCCATCGCGGGTGAGAACCGGGTTTCGAACAGCGCCACCAGCAGCGCCGCGATGCCCGGGTTGGCGATGAACGCCGACTCCATCGAGTCCTGCGAGAAGACCGCTCCCGCCTGCCGCAGGTACTTCGCGTACGCGCGCAGCACCACCACCTGCCGCCAGGTCAGCCCGCCCCGGACCACCAGCTCGTTGAACCGGTCGATCTCGCTCTCCCCGCGCCACGCGGCGGAGAACGCGTTCTCCAGGTGCGGCCGGATCTCGGCCAGCTCCCGGGCGCCGTCGGGCAGTACCAGGCCGAAGTCGTACAGGTAGATCTCCGCGTCGCCACCGGTGATCACGTACGGGTGCTCGTCGGTCACGGTCACGCCCAGCGAGTGCAGTACCGGCAGCACCTTGGACAGCATCATCGGCCGGCCGTACCGGAACACCTTGAACCGCACGTCCCGGTCGACCTGGCGGCGCCGGTACACGTGCATGGCCAGCTGCCCGGGCTCCTCCAGCAGCTCCAGTTTGGCGATGTCCTTGACCGCCTCGTACGGCGTGTGCTCGTCCTTGTACGCGTCCGGGAAGGCGGTCGCGTACCGGTTGAACAGCCGCCGGCTCTGCTCCTCGCCGAGCTTGCGCTCCAGCACCAGCTTGAGGTCGTCGTCCCAGTTGCGGGTGGCGGCCGTGAGCCGCTCCTGGATGTGCTCCACGTCGATCGCGGTGGGCGGGTCGGACGGGTCGGTACGCACGATGAAGTGGATCCGGGCCAGCGGCGACTCCCCCACCCGGGTGGTGTAGTCGACACCCACCCCGTTCAGCTCCTCCAGCAGGATGCGCTGGATGGACAGCCGGTTCGCCGTGGTGAACCGGTCCCGGGGCAGGAAGACCAGGCAGGAGATGAACCGCCCGTACGCGTCCTCGCGCAGGAACAGGCGCAGCTGCCGGCGCCCGGCCAGGCGGAGCACCACCATCACCGCGTCGTACAGCTCGTCCGTGCGGATCTGGAACAGCTCGTCGCGCGGGTAGTCCTCCAGGATGGCGAGCAGGTCCTTGCCGGAGTGGCTGCGCGGGGACAGGCCGGAGCGCTCCAGCACCGCGGCCACCTTGCGCCGCACCACGGGCAGGTCGCGTACCGAGTGCTGGTAGGCCGCCGAGGAGAGCAGGCCGAGGAAGCGGCGCTCGCCGACCACCTTGCCCTCGCCGTCGAACATCTTGATGCCGATGTAGTCGAGGTACGACGAGCGGTGCACGGTGGAGCGGGAGTTGGCCTTGGTGATCACCAGCAGCCGCTTCTCCAGTACCCGCTGCCGCGCCTGCGGGTTCATCGTGGCCAGCAGCCGCGGCCGGGTCTGGTCCTGCCGCAGGATGCCCAGCCCGGTACCCAGCACCGCGCGCAGCTCCGGACCGGCCGGCCCCGGCTGCAACCGGTACTCGCGGTACCCGAGGAAGGTGAACTGGTCGTCGACCAGCCAGCGCAGCAGCTCCACCGAGTCGGTGATGTCCCGGTCGGGTACCGGCAGCTGGGCCGAGGCCAGCTCGTCGGCGATGGCCAGCGCCTGGGACCGCATCTTCGGCCAGTCCTCGACCGCCTCGCGCACGTCCGTCAGTACCCGCTGCAGGTCCCGCCGCAGCTCGCCGCGCTGCGCCTCGCCGGGTACCCGGTCCACCTCGATCCGCATCCAGCTCTCGACCATGTCGCCGGCGATCGCGTCGTCCGGCTCCACGTCCGCGCACACCTCGGTGAGCTGCCCGAGCGGCTGCCGCCGGACCACCACCAGCGGGTGCACCAGCAGGTGTACCGACAGGTTGCGGGAGACCAGCGCGGCGGTGGCGGTGTCGACCAGGAACGGCATGTCGTCGGTGACGATCAGCACCACGGTCAGCTCGCCGTCCGGCGCCTCGTCGACCCGCAGCTTGAGCTGCCCGGGCAGCCGCTGCCCGGCCAGCTCGCGGTGCGCCCGCACGTCGGCCAGCATGCGCTCGGCGGTACGCCCCACCATCTCCTCGTCCGGCGCGAACCGCCAGTACCGGCGGACCAGCCGGGCGCTGTCCAGGTCGTCGCCGGCGAGCGCGACCGCCTCGGCCATCAGCCGCTCGGCGTCGGGTAACGGCTCGTCCAGCTCGGTGTCCTCGGGTGGTTCGGGGATCTCCTGGCCGCCGGCCGCGGCGACCGGCGCCTCGGCCAGGTCGGACGGGTCCAGCGCACGGCCACCGCCAGCCCACCGCTCCATGGGTGCCACTCCCCTCACCCCACCGCGCTGTGGGATCACTAGCCTCCACCCTAGGTCCTCCCCCGCGGCCTGCCGCGGACCGCCTGAGGAACAGGGTGGACTCCGCCCTTGACTGTGAACTATCAGACACCATCCCGCGGACGTCCAGGGCCGCCCCGCGCACCGGGCTGCGGGCACTTGAACCGGTGGGTCACAATGGCCCGATGCGTCGATATGCCCGGCTGAGCTGCCTTTTCACCGCTGCCCTCCTGATCGGCAGCGCGGCGGCCTGCTCCAGCCAGGAGGGGCCGGAAAAAACCGTCGCCGCGTTCACCTCCGGCTGGGCCAAGGGGCAGTTCGACGCGACCCTGCCGATCATCGACGCGAACGGCGCCAGCACGACCGGTGCCGCGGTGCTCACCGCGATGAAGACCCTCGCCGGTGACCTGGCCGGGCGTACCCCGAAGGTCCAGGCGGGCACGGCCAAGGTCACCAAGAACACCGCGACCGCCCCGCTCACCGTGTCCTGGCCCATCGCCACCGGGGTCACCTGGACCTACCAGAGCACGCTGCGGCTGGACCTGAGCAAGGGCAAGTGGCGGGCGATCTGGGAGCCCTCGGTCTTCGAGCCCGACCTGCGGGCGCAGGACAAACTCGCGTTGCGGGTCACCGCAGCGGCCCGGGGCACCATCGAGGACGGCACCGGCAACCCGATGGTGTCCCTGCAGTCGGTGGTCTACGTCGGCGTCCAGCCCAACCAGGTGAAGGACATCAACGCGCTGGTCACGTCGCTGGACGCCGCGTTCAAGTCGCTGGGCAAGGACATCACCCTGACGGACCTGCCGGCCCGGGTGAAGGCGGCCGGCCCGACGGCGTTCGTGGACGTGGTGACCCTGCGCAACACCGACTACCTGAAGATCCGCACCCAGATCCACGACCTGCCGGGTACGGTCTTCCGCACCGGGCAGATGTCGCTGGCGCTCAGCACCACCTTCGCCCGCGCGGTCCTGGGCAGCGTCGACGACGTCACCAAGGAGCGGATGGACGCCAAGCCGGGCAAGTACGTCGTCGGGGACCAGGTGGGCTTCGGCGGGCTGCAGGAGCAGTACGACGACCAGCTGCGCGGTACCTCCGGCATCGCGGTGGTGGTCCCGGGCCAGGGCAAGGACGCCAGCGGCAACCCGAACCCGGACAGGACGCTGTTCCACACCGATCCGGTGGCCGGGCAGCCGATCAAGACCACGCTGGACCCGAAGACCGAGCAGGCGGCCGAGGCGGCGCTGGTGGGCCAGGCCAACCCGGCGGCGATCGTGGCCGTCCGGGTCAGCGACGGGCACATCCTGGCACTGGCGAACGGGCCCGGCGCGTCAGCGCTCGACCTGGCCCTGACCGCGCAGGTGCCGCCCGGGTCCATGTTCAAGACGGTCACCGCGACCAACCTGCTGGAGGCCGGCAAGATCAACGTAAACACCACGGTGCCGTGCAAGCAGACCCTCACCGTCGGTGGGTACACCATCCACAACGCCGAGGCGGAGCAGCTGGGCAACGTGCCGCTGCACACCGACTTCGCCAAGTCCTGCAACACCGCGTTCGCCTCGCTCGCCCCGCAACTCGGCCCGACCGGGCTCAAGGACACCGCCGCCCAGCTGGGCATCGGCGTTCCGTGGAGCATCGGGCTGCCCGCGTACACCGGCAGCGTGTCCTCCGGCGGCGACGCCACGGAGCAGGCGGCGGCCGCGTTCGGGCAGGGCAAGACCCTGGTGTCGCCGGTGGTCATGGCCGGCGCGGCCGCCGCGGTGGCGCGCGGCCAGTGGAAGCAGCCGACGCTGGTACTCGATCCGGCGCCGGCCAGCCCCGCGCCGGACCAGCCCGCGCTCAAGCAGTCCACAGTGGACGCCCTGCACCAGATGATGCGCGAGGTGGTCACCGGCGGTACCGGGGTGGGAGTGAAGAACGTCCCGGGTGACCCGATCTACGGCAAGACCGGTACCGCGGAGTACGACAACAACCCGGCGCACACGCACTCCTGGTTCATGGGCTTCCGGGGTGACGTCGCGTTCGCCGTGTTCGTGGACAACGGCGGCATGAGCACCGCGGCGGCGGTACCGATAGCGGGGAAGTTCTTCACCAACCTCGGTTGATGCCCGTTCTCGCGATACCTTGCACGTCATGGACGACGACGTGTACGCCGACTTCATCGCCGAGGTACTCGCGGGCGGGTTCGCGCCGCCGCCGGCCGGCGAGTGGAGTGCCGAGCAGATCGCGGCACACGTCGCCAGCGGCCACGAGGGGCTGATCCGCACCACCGAGGCGATCCTCTCCGGCGAGGACGTGGCGTACGACAACGCCGACGCGATCGACATGGCCGCGCTGGACCGCTACGTCCACGAGTACCGCGGGCTGCGCGGCCTCGCCGACCGGATCGCGGAGACCGCGGTCACGCTGCGTGCATTCGGTACCCGGCTGGACGAGCACGGCCCGGTGACCGTGCCGGTACGCATCCGGGACGGGGACCGGGTGGTGGTGGACCGGCCGACCACCTGGACCGACGTGCTCAAGCTCGACGCGGAGGTACACGTGCAGCGCCACCTCGACCAGCTGCGCGCGCTGCGCCCGCCCGCGTACGTGCCGGACCCGGCCGCCTAGCTAGGCGCCGCCGGCGTCCACGCCTTCCGGGACCGTGGCGGGCGAGGCGGTGCGCTGGTTCGGCACCACGAACGGGATCGGCCGGGCCTCCTGCTCCGCCCGCCGGCGCAGCGGCTCCAGCCCGGCGACCAGCGACGCCACCAGCTCGCGGGCGTACGTGCCGTCGGGGTCGTAGTCCGGGTCGAACACGGTCAGCTCCAGGCCCAGGCAGTCCGGCGTGGCCACCAGCCCGGCGAGCAGCGCCTCCAGCTCGGCGTACGCGATGCCCCCGTCGTCGGGCGCGTCCACCGCCGGCATCACCGCCGGGTCCAGCACGTCGACGTCCACGTGTACCCAGAAGCCGAGGCACTCGGCCAGCTGCTCGCGGGCCCACTGCGCGGTACGCGCCGCGCCCTCCACCCGCAGCTGCGGTACCGCGCGGAACGCCACCCCGGCCGCCTGCAGGTCCAGCCGGTACTCGTCCTGCGCGCGGATGCCCAGCAGCACCACGTGCTCGTCCCGGAAGTACGGGCGCAGCCCCTCCAGGTTGGTGAGGTCGGGCTGGCCGCGGCCGGTGGCGAGGGCCAGGTCCTCGCCGGCCGCCGCGCCCACGTACGAGGCGTTGCCCGGGTGCCGGAAGTCGGAGTGGCCGTCCACGTAGACCAGCCCGTACGGCAGGTCGTCGCGGTGCGCCATCCGCCGGACCGCCAGCGCCGAGCCGAGCAGGATCGAGCAGTCCCCGCCCAGTACCAGCGGGAACTCGCCCGACTCCAGGATCGTGCCGAGCCGGTCGGCCAGGCGGTGCGAGTACCACGCGATCGCCTGGGCGTGGCACACCCCGTCGCCCGGCCGCCAGTCACCCGGGTCGTACCGGGGCGGGGTCAGGCAGCCCGCGTCGCGCGCCTCCAGCCGGGCGAGCAGGTCCTGGTCGCGCAGCGCGCCGGGCGCCTTGGCGCAGCCGGGTACGGACCCCGGCGTAGGTGGCCGGAGTCCGAGGTTGCTGGGCGCGTCGAGGACCGCGATGGCGCGCATGCCGCGGCTAGAACAGCGCTCTGGCCAGCGCCCGGCGCGCGGCGCTGACCGCCGGGTCGTCCGGGCCGGCCACGGTGAACAGCGAGACGAGGTGCTCGCGTACCCGCTCGCGGTCCGCGCCCGCGGTGCGCTTGACCAGCTCGACCAGGCGCGCGTACGCCTGCTCGGCCGCCCCGGACAGCACCTCCACGTCGGCGGCGAGCAGCTGCGCGTCCACCGCGTCGGGCTGCGCCTGCGCCGCCGCCAGGACCTGCCGCGGGTCGACGCCCTGCACCCGCTGCAGCAGGCCGACCTGGGCCAGGCCCGACTCGGCGGCGCCGTCCGCGGGCGATTCGGCGAGGATCTTCCGGTACGCCTGCTCGGCGGCGGTCAGGTCACCGTCCATCAGCGCCTTGTCGGCCGCCTCCAGCCGCGGATCGCTGGGCGCCTCCACCGCCACTCCGCTGGCCCGCAGCACCGCGTCGATCCAGGGGCGCAGCTGCGACTCGGGGATCACGCCGGTGAACGCGTCCACCGGCTGGCCGCCCACCACCGCGTACACCATGGGAATGCCCTGCACCCGGAACATCTGCGCGAGCCTCGGGTTGGCGTCCACATCGACCTTGGCCAGCACCCACGCGCCGTCGCCCTCGACGGCGAGCTTCTCCAGAATCGGCGAGAGCTGCTTGCACGGGCCGCACCACTCGGCCCAGAAGTCGATGACGACCGGCGTGGTGAGCGAGCGCTCCAGCACCTCGGTCTGGAACGTCGCCTCGGTGACGTCCACGATGGTCACGCGGCCGGCACCGGGGCGCGGCACGCCGCCGTTGGCCGGCGCTGCCGCCGGCGGCGCGGC
>DATEJJ010000419.1:0-5941 GCA_035278125.1 Rugosimonospora sp. | reverse complement strand
GTAGCCGCGCATCGCGTCGGCGAGCTGGTACGCGGCGGCCAGCTCGCGGGTGGCGGCGTGGCGGACCATGGCCACCAGGTTGGGCCGCTGCGCGCGCAGCCAGGCCGCCGCCTCCTGGTGGGTGGCGAAGACCACCCCCGGATCGTCCGGCGCCGGGGGCGGTGGCGGCAGCCGCAGGATCTCCGGGTACAGCAGGTCCGCGCTGGCCAGCACGCCGCGCAGGTACCGGTCGGCCAGGCGGTGCAGGGCCGCAGCCCGGTCGGCGTCGCTGTCCTCGCCGCCCGCCTGTTCCGCGGCGTACTCGCGGAGCAGGTCGTGCAGCGCGTACCGGCCCGCCGGGCGCTCCTCCACCAGGTGGGCGCCGGTCAACTGGCGCAGCAGCCGGGCCGCCTGCGTGGCCGGTACCGCCGCCAGCGCGGCCGCGCAGTCCACTGTCGCGTGTGGACCCGGTACCAGCCCGAGCAGGCGGAACAGCCGGCGGGCGGGCGGCGGCTGCCGCGCGTACGAGTGGTCGAAGGTGACCCGTACCGCCGCCTGCGGGTCACCGTCCACCTGCAACGCGGCCAGCCGGTCGCCCATGGCCAGCCGCTTGACGAGGTCCGCGACCGCGGCCGGACCGGTACCGTCGGGTGGCACCGTGACCAGGTTCGCCACCGCGATCCGCAGCGCCAGCGGCAGGTACCCGCACAGCCGCGCCAGGTCCGCGACGGCCGGCCGGTCCACCGCGGCCGGCGTACCGAGCAGGTCGATGATGAGGCCCTCGGCCTCGGCCGGCGCCAGCATGCCCAGCGGCTGCCGCACCGCGCCGTCCCGCGCCACCAGGCCGCCGAGCTGGTCCCGGCTGGTCACCACCACCGCACAGCGAGAGCCACCGGGCAGCAGCGGGCGCACCTGGTCCGGGTGGTGTGCGTTGTCCAGCACCACCAGTACCCGCTTGCCCGCGAGCAGGCTGCGGTACAGCGTGGCCGCCTCGTCCTCCTCGGCCGGCACCTCCCGGGCCGCCACGCCCAGCGCGCGCAGGAACCGGGCCAGCGCCTCGATCGGCCGCAGCGGCGGGTGCGCCGTGTTGCTGCGCAGGTCCACGTAGAGCTGCCCGTCCGGGAAGCGGTCCGCGACCCGGTGCGCCCAGTGCAGCACGGTCGCCGTCTTACCCGCGCCGCCGGGGCCGGTGACCACGCACAGGATCAGGCCGCCGCTCTGGTGCAGCAGCCCGTCCAGCGCGCGTAGCTGCTCCGCGCGCCCGGTGAAGTGCGGCACGTCCGGCGGCAACTGCGCCGGTACCACCGGGCCGCGCCCGGCCGCCGAGGGCGGCCCGGACTCCACCGCCAGGCCGGGATCGTCCGCGAGGATCGCCTGCTGCAGCTCGCGCACCGGCTGGCTGGGCTCCAGCCCGATCTCGTCGATCAGCGCGCGCCGGGCCCGCTGGTACGCCTCCAGCGCCTCGGCGCGCCGGCCGCACCGGTACAGGGCCACCATCAGCTGAGCCCACAACTGCTCGCGCAGCGGCTGCTCGCCCACCAGCCGGTGCAGCTCGTCCACCACCTCGGCGTGCTGGCCGGCCGCGAGCTGGGCGGCCAGCCGCTGCTCCAGTGCGGTCAGCCGGGCCTGCTCCAGCCGGGCCACCTCCGCCACCACCGTGCGGGTCTGCGGTACGTCCGCGAGGGCCGGCCCGCGCCACAGCGCCAGCGCCTCCGACAGCTGCGCGACCGCCGCCACCAGCTGACCTTCGGCGCGGCTGTGCCGGCCCGCCGCCACCAGCCGGTCGAACTCACCCGTGTCCAGGTCACCCGGCTCCACCCGCAGCACGTACCCGCGCCCGTATGTCCTCAGTGGACCCTCCGCCCCGCCACCGATCAGGCGGCGCAGGCGCATCACGTACCCCTGAATCGTGCCGACCGCCGCGGGCGGCGCGCGGTCCGGCCAGATCTCGTCGATCAGCCGGTCCGTGGTGACCGGGTGCCCGGCCTCGGCCAGCAGCACAGCCAGCACCGTGCGCTGCTGCGCGGCCCGGATCCCGCACCACTGCTCGCCGTCCCAGACCTCCAGCGGGCCGAGCATCCGGAATCGCATGCGCAGGGCTCCAACCGGGCAGGGCGGAAACGTGCGGGTAACGCCAACTAAGCGCCAGCTTAGCGATCCCGCATACCCTCCCGGTTGTCGTGTCCGGAAATCGGAGGTACCACATATGTCTATCTCGCCGCTGGCCGGCGCCCTGATCTCGGTGACCACGCTGCTCGTGCCGGCTCCGCCGCCCGCCGCGACCACGCCCGTGACCACCTTCACCATGGCCCACAGCGGGTCCTACGAGAGCGACGCCAACGGGCACAGGCTGCCGCGCGGGGCCCTGCTCACGATCTTCCCCGACAGCGCCGCGACCGACGAGACCCAGATCTTCTCGCCCTGGGTGACCGCGACTCCGCACGGGCTGAGCATCCAGGCATCCTGCAGCGCCGAGGACGCCCTGATCAACCTGCCCATCCTGTACGCCAGCCCGCTCCAGATCAACACATACCTCCCGAACGACGTGGGTACCGAGCCCTACGGCATCTGCTCCTACACCGGCCCGACGCCGATCCTGCTGCACACGACCACCGGCCAGGTGATCGAGCACGACCTCGGCACGGTACCCAGCCACCCGGGCGGGTTCCTGGAGGGCGACGGCGTCACCCCGGTCGGGTTCCACCAGAGCGGCACCCGCGTGCTCGACTGCCGTACCGGCGACAAGTCCTGCCCGCTCTCGGCCGGCGGCGTACCCGCCCTGCTGCGGCTGTACCTGACGGGGGCGGAGCTGTTCACCTGCGCGGGCTGCCAGGCCGGCATCCAGTTCCTGTTCAACGGCCGGAAGCAGGCGACGGTGGACGTGCAGACGGTGAGCCTGGGCGTCGAGGTGGCCACCATCCGGCTGACGGATGTGTCGGGGCCTGGCACCTACCAGGTGACGATCACGAGTACGGCGCCGCAACAGTCGTCGGAGGTCATGCAGGTACGCCTCAGCCCCGCTGTGTGACCGACGGTGCGTGTGCTTCGGTACCGCCTCCAGGGGGTACGGGAGCACACACGAGCCGGTAGCCGAGGGGGAGGAGGGAGAGGCGCCAGCGGGTGGACAGTTCGCCCCAGAGGCCGCGGGGTGCGAACAGCGTCACCAGTACCGCCACCGCGCCGAGCAGCACCAGGTACCACGCCCCGTACCCGGCGAGCACCTGCTGCAGCCCGAAGAACAGCAGCGCCCCGAGCACCGGACCCTCCACCGTCCCCAGCCCACCGATGATCACCATGAACAGCATGTACACGCTGTACTGCGGTCCGAAGATCGAGCTGGGCTGGGCGTACAGGTCGTGGCAGAACAGGATCGCGCCGGCGGCGCCGGTACCGAGGGCGGCGAGCAGGTACGCCACCCGCCGTACCCGGGACACCGCCACCCCGGCGCTGGCCGCCGCCACCGGATCCGCGTGTACCGCCCGCGCGTCGAGGCCGAACCGGCTGCGCATGAGCAGCCCGATGCCCACCACGCACACCAGCATCAGGCCCAGCGCCCACCAGTAGGTCAGCGCCCGCCAGAGTACGGGCGGGTAGTCGCCGGCGCCGGGCAGGCTGACGCCGGTGTTGCCGCCGACCCGGGGGGACACGGTGGCGAGCAGGTGCAGCACCTCGGCGACGATCCAGGTGGCGACGGCGAAGTACCCGGCGGACAGGCGCAGCACGAGCAGCGAGATGGGCAGCGACGCGAGCGCGGCGGTGAGCCCGGCCAGCACGACGCTCCACATGGGATCGATGCCGGCGGACGCGTACAGGTAGAGGGCGTACGCGCCGACGCCGAGGTACGCCTGCTGGCCGAAGGAGGTGAGCCCGGCGAACCCGGCGAGCAGGTTCCACAGGCTGGCGAGCGCGACGAACAGGAACAGGTCGATCAGCGCCGGCTCGGCCCGGGCGGCGACGTACGGTACGGCCGCGAACAACAGGGCGATCAGCGCGGAGCAGCCGGCGGCGACGGAGGCGGTGCGGCTCCAGCGGGTTACCATACCTGCTCGCGTACGGGCGAGGAGGCGGGCGCGAACAGGCCCTGCGGGCGTACCGCGAGCACCACGAGGAACAGCAGGTGCACGCCGAGCACGGCGTACTGCGAGTCCCACTGCCCGACGAGTTGCTGGGTGAGGCCGAGCGCCACGCCGCCGACCAGGGTGCCCCAGAGCGAGCCGAGGCCGCCGATGACGACGGCCTCGAAGGCGAAGATGAGGGTGGTACCACCGGCCAGCGGGTCGAAGGCGGAGATGAGCCCGATGAACACGCCGGCCAGCGCGGCGGTGGCGACGGCGATCCCGGCGACGGTGGCGAAGACGGGGCGGACCCGGATGCCGACCAGGCGCGCGGTCTCCAGGTCGTCGGAGGTGGCCCGGACGCTGCGGCCCCAGCCGGTGTACGACAGCAGGAGCTGCAGGCCGCCGAGGACGAGCAGCGCGGCCAGCAGGCCGGTGAGGCGGAGCCAGGAGATGGCGATGCGGTCGGTCAGGGCGATGCTGGCCAGGGACAGGCCGCCGCCGTCGAGGGTACGGGTGTTCGCGGAGGCGCCCTCCAGCAACAGGTTCTCGATGACCACGGAGAGCCCGAACGTGACGAGTACGGGCGCCAGAACGCCGCCGCGCAGGGCCCGGGAGAGCACGGCGAGCTGCAGCCCGACGCCGGCGGCGAACGCGACCGGCAGCAGCAGCGGCAGGGTGTACCAGGCGGGTACGCCCAGCGCGGTGGAGAGCACCAGGGCGAGGTACGCACCGCAGACGGCGAGGTCCCCGTGCGCCAGGTTCACCAGGCGCATCACGCCGAAGGTGAGTGACAGTCCACATGCGACGAGCGCGTACTCGCCACCCAGCAGGGTGCCCTGGAGGACGGCGTTGAGCCAGTTCACGGCGATACCCCGAAGTAGGCGCCGACCACGTCCGCACGCGCCACGGACGCGGCTGGCGCGGACAGCGCGACCCGGCCCTCCAGCAGGCACACCAGGTCGTCGCAGGCGCCCAGCGCGCGGTCCAGGTCCTGCTCCACGAGCAGCAGCGTGGTGCCGGCGGCGCGCAGCTCGCCCAGAGTGTCGTACAGACCGTCCACTATGGTCGGTGCGAGACCGAGCGAGATCTCGTCGAGCAGGAGCAGGCGCGGGCCGGAGGCGAGTGCTCGCGCGATGGCGACGGCCTGCTGCTCACCGCCGGAGAGCAGCCCGGCGCGGCGGTTGCGGCACCGCGCGATGAGCGGGAACACCTCGTAGATGCGCCGCAGCGACCACGCCTCCGGCCGCGCCTGTACCGCGCCGACCCGGATGTTCTCCTCCGCGGTCAGGCTCGGGAAGAGCCGCCGGCCCTCGGGGACCAGCGCGATGCCGTCGCGGATGCGGCGGTGTGGCGGCGTGCCGGTGACGTCCCTGCCGTCGAACCGGATCCGGCCGGCCGCGGGTGCCAGCGCCCCGGCGATGGTACGCAGCAGGGTCGTCTTGCCGGCGCCGTTCGCGCCCACCAGGGCCAGCGCGCCCGCGTCGGGTACGGACAGGGACACGTCGTGCAGTGCCTGGAAGTCGCCGTACCGCACGTCGACTGACTCGACACTCAGCAGGGTCACAGCACACCCCGGCCGAAGTACGCCTGCCGCACGGCGGGACTGTCGAGTACCGCCGCGGGCGCGCCCTCGGCCAGCAGCCGGCCGTCGGCGAGGCAGACCAGCCGGGTGGCCACCTGCACCAGGGCGCGGATGACGTGCTCCACCCAGACGATCGCGACACCCGCGGTGCCGAGTTGCCGGATGGTGGCCAGCAGCGCGCCGGTCTCCGCGTCGGTGAGCCCGCCGGCGATCTCGTCCAGCAGCAGCACCCGCGGCCCGGTGGCGAGCGCCCGGGCCAGCTCCAGGCGCTTGCGGGACAGCAGGCGCAGCCCGGCGCGGCGGTTGCGGCACCGCGCGATGA
>DATEJJ010000418.1:0-11250 GCA_035278125.1 Rugosimonospora sp. | reverse complement strand
ACGCTCACCGCGAGCGGGGCCAGGTCCAGCCGGCCCGACCCGGACACGACGGGTACCCCGTGCGCGAGCAGCCAGCCCGCGGTGCCGGAGCGCAGCACCTCGGGTACCGGCACCGCGTGCCCGGCCGCGCCGGCGACTAGGGCCACGGCGGCGAGCACCAGCGCGTACGAGAGGATCGACGCCCACACCGTGGTGACGAGCGCGGCAACGAGTACCGGCGCCCGTCGCCGGCCGCGCGCCGCCGGGACGGTACGGGCGCGCGGCGGGCTCCTCACGTCAGGGGTACCAGCCATCGCAATCGACTCTCTCAAACGTGAGACGGCCGGTCACCTCGACCGGCCGTCTCACGTTCAAGACAAATCCGGGCAGCGCGGCCAGCGGCCGCTCCTCCCGTGAGGATCATCAACGCGTCGAGACGACCTCGCGCATCAGCCGCGCGGTCTCGCTCGGCGTCTTGCCCACCTTCACGCCGGCCGCCTCCAGCGCCACCTTCTTCGCGTCCGCCGTGCCGGACGAACCGGAGATGATCGCACCCGCGTGGCCCATCGTCTTGCCGGGCGGCGCGGTGAAGCCGGCGATGTACCCGACCACCGGCTTGGTGACGTTGGCCCTGATGAAGTCCGCGGCCCGCTCCTCCGCGTCGCCGCCGATCTCGCCGATCATGACGATCGCGTCGGTGTCGGGGTCGTCCTGGAAGGCGGCGAGCGCATCGATGTGCGTCGTACCAATCACCGGGTCGCCGCCGATCCCCACGCAGGTGGAGAAGCCGATGTCGCGCAGCTCGTACATCATCTGGTAGGTCAGGGTGCCCGACTTGGAGACCAGGCCGACGCGGCCGGCGCCGGTGATGTCGGCGGGGATGATGCCGGCGTTGGACGCGCCCGGCGACGCGATGCCCGGGCAGTTGGGCCCGATGACGCGGGTCCGGTTGCCCTGCGTCACGTTGTACGCCCACGCCGCGGTGGAGTCGTGCACCGGGATGCCCTCGGTGATCACGACGCACAGCCCGATGCCCGCGTCGATCGCCTCGACGATGCCGGCCTTGGCACCGGCCGGCGGTACGAACGTGACGATGGTGTCCGCGCCCGTCTCCGCCATCGCCTCGGCGACCGTGGCGAACACGGGTACCTTCGTCCCGTCGAAGTCGACCTGGATGCCCGCCTTGCGCGGGTTGGTACCGCCGACGACGTTCGTACCCGCGCGCAGCATCCGCCGGGTGTGCTTCGAGCCCTCAGAACCGGTGATCCCCTGTACCAGTACCTTCGAGTCCTTGGTCAACCAGATCGCCATGTCACGCTCCCGCGGCAGCCAGTTCGGCGGCGCGCTTGGCCGCTCCGTCCATTGTGTCCACCCGCTCGACCAGCGGGTTGCCGCTGGAGTCGAGGATCTGCCGGCCCAACTCGGCGTTGTTGCCGTCCAGCCGCACCACGAGCGGCTTGGTGACCGCCTCACCGCGCTCGCCGAGCAGCGTCAGCGCCTGCAGGATGCCGTTGGCCACCGCGTCGCAGGCGGTGATGCCACCGAACACGTTGACGAAGACACTCTTCACGCTCGGATCGGACAGCACGATCTCCAGCCCGTTCGCCATCACCTCGGCGCTCGCACCACCGCCGATGTCCAGGAAGTTGGCCGGGCGTACCCCGCCGAACTCCTCGCCCGCGTACGCCACCACGTCCAGCGTGGACATGACCAGGCCGGCGCCGTTGCCGATGATGCCGACCTCACCCTCCAGCTTGACGTAGTTGAGGTCGCGCTCCTTGGCGCGCTGCTCGATCGGGTCCACCGCGGACTTGTCGGCCATGGCCTCGTGGTCGGGGTGGCGGAAGGTGGCGTTGTCGTCGAAGGTGACCTTCGCGTCCAGCAGCAGCACCTTGTCACCCTCGACCCGGGCGAGCGGGTTCACCTCGACCAGGGTGGCGTCCTCGGCGACGAACGCCTGCCAGAGCTTGACGGCGATCTTCTCGATCTGGCCGGCCACCGCGGCGGGGAAGCCCGCCTGCGCCACGATCTCCCGGGCGGTGGCCTCGTCCACGCCGGTGTTCGCGTCGATCGGCCGCTTGACGACCTTCTCGGGCGCCTCCTCGGCCACCTGCTCGATCTCCATGCCGCCGGCCACGCTGGCGATGCACAGGAACGTGCGGTTGGCACGGTCGAGCAGGTACGAGAAGTAGTACTCGTCCAGGATGTCGGCGGTCGTGGTGACCATGACCTTGTGGACCGTGTGGCCCTTGATGTCCATGCCGAGGATGTCCCGGGCGCGGGCCTGCGCCTCCTCGACCCCGTCGGCGAGCTTGACGCCGCCGGCCTTGCCCCGGCCGCCGACCTTCACCTGAGCCTTGACGACCACCCGCCCGCCGAGCCGCTCGGCGATGGCGCGTGCCTCCTCCGGAGTGGTGGCGACCCCGCCGTCCAGCACGGGCAGGCCGTGCCGGGCGAACAGTTCCCGCCCCTGGTACTCGTACAGGTCCACCTTGATCCTCTCGACGAAACGCCGCGCCCACTCGCCTGCGGCGCAGCCTAGCCAGTCCCGTGCCGGTACCGGCGGCGCGGGGGCGGGGTGTGCCGTAGTGCACACCTGAAGCCGTTCACGCCGGCCGTAACCCCCCTGGTCAGACCTCGTTAGGAAGGATGTCGGCGCCGGCTGAGGCCGGGGTCGACACCAGAAGCGGCCGATGCCCTGTCGGTCGAGGGGTGGCGGCGGGGCGTCGTGCATAGAGTGGCCGGGCGTGTGAGGGGTGCGTCCGGCCACTCCCTTATGCGACGGTCGTCGTACCGACGTTCGCCCGCACCCAGTCCACGATCGCCTGGGTCGGCGCGCCCGGCGTGAAAATCCTGGCGACGCCCAGCCGCTCCAGCTCCGGGATGTCGGCGTCCGGGATGATCCCGCCGCCGAACACCACAATGTCCTCGGCGCCCCGCTCCCGCAGCAGCTCCAGTACCCGCCGGAACAGCGTCATGTGCGCGCCGGAGAGTACGGACAGCCCGACCGCGCCGGCGTCCTCCTGGATCGCGGTCTCCACGATCTGCTCGGGCGTCTGGTGCAGACCCGTGTAGATGACCTCCATGCCGGCGTCGCGCAGCGCCCGCGCCACCACCTTGGCCCCCCGGTCGTGCCCGTCCAGCCCGGGCTTCGCAACCACGACCCGTACCCGAGAACCCATGCCGGATCTCCTCCCCAAACCGCGCGAGCAGTAACTCCAGAGCTACTGACCGAACGGTAACCCGGCGGACCTGCACCCGGGTAATCGCGCTCCGTTTACAGCACGCACCGTACTCAGGTAATGACGGATAGCGTTTCGCTTTAACGAATCCGCAGGTCAAAGGTTACGGAAATGAGCGTGTTACATCGCACACTCGCACCGTGGCACCAGGAAATCGCCCGCGTAGCTTGTGGTCGCGCTTACGGATTAGCTACGGTGTCCCCTGGTTGTCATCCGGGCGACACCCGGATGCCGACACGGCAGCGAGGCACCGAACGAACACTGCACGAGACGTGACGTATCGCTACCGGACGGTCACCTATTCGGAGGATGTGCGTGTCTTCTCGGGAAGATAACGGCCGCTATCGAGGGCGTCGCCGCGCACCCACTCCACCCCGTGCCCGTTATGCCGCGGTGGTCACCACGGCTTTTGTGGGCGCCGGGATGGTGGCCATCGGTGCTGCGTCCACGCTGCCCGACTACAAGGCCGACCCGTCCGCACTCGCCGCCCTGAACAACTCGGCAATCGGCTCCGCCGACCTCGCCGGTCGCCAGGCCGCCGCCGACCGGGCCAACCGCTCCGACCCCCGGACCCTCGCGCAGGCCGCCACTGACCAGGCAACCAAGGATCTCTGGCTGCTCCCGCTGAAGCACTACACGATCACCTCGCCGTACGGCCAGCACGCGGACAGCCTGCACCAGGGATTGAACCTCGCCGCTCCAGAGGGTGTCGCCTATTACGCCGCACACAGTGGCGTTGTCAAGTTGGCGCGCTACAACGGAGGCATGGGCTACACGGTTGTCGTCGACATCGGCGGCGGAATTACCGTCACCTATGGCCACTCGTCCAAGCTGCTGGTGCACGAGGGCCAGGTGGTACGCGCGGGTGACGCGCTCGGAACCGTCGGTGCCAGCGGGTACACATTCGATAACGCGCTGTACTTCGAAATCCGGGTCAACGGTAATGCGGTGAATCCCACGACGTACCTCCAGCAGTACGGGCTGGACGTCTCGCACGGCACCGACGCGCTGAGCAGCTGACGCTTTCCCGGACGCTTTCCGGCGGCCGCGATCCGCCCGCTCAGATCTTCTCGATCGGGGCGTGCCGTAGCACAATCCACATCGTCTGGTCACCGAAGTCGACCTGCGCCTGCGCGCGCGGGCCGTTCCCCTCGACCGCGACCACCCGGCCCAGCCCCCAGCGCTGGTGGTTCACCCGGTCCCCCGGCTCCAGCGCGGGCGCCTCCTGCGCCTTGGGCAGCTCGGACGCGGTGGACAGCCCGGCGGCGGAGATGCCCAGCCGCTGCGCCAGCCGCGTCGCCTTCGGCGTACCGCCGGTGAACGCGGCCCGGCCGCCGACCCCGCCGCCGCTGCCCGACCACGACGTGTACGCCCCCTCGGTGCGCTCCCAGCGGGTCAGCTCCTCGGGCAGTTCCTGCAGGAACCGCGAGGCCGGGTTGTACTGCGGCTGCCCCCAGGCGCCCCTGGTCACCGCCCGGGTCAGGTAGAGCCGCTGCTGGGCGCGGGTGATGCCCACGTACGCCAGCCGCCGCTCCTCCTCCAGTTCGCGCATGTCGCCCAGCGCACGCAGGTGCGGGAAGACGCCGTCCTCCAGGCCGGTCAGGAACACCACGGGGAACTCCAGCCCCTTGGCGGTGTGCAGGGTCATCAGCGTGACGACGCCCTGGTGCTCCGGGTCGTCGGACGGTACCTGGTCGGCGTCGGCCACCAGCGCCACCTGCTCCAGGAAGCCGGGCAGGGTGGCGGCCTGCCCCTCGGGTACCTCGGTGCCGTTCGCCTCCGCCTCGGCCGCCGCGATCGCCTCCGCCCGCTCGGTGTACTCGCGGGCCACGCTGACCAGCTCCTGCAGGTTCTCCACCCGGCCCGCGTCCTGCGGGTCGAGGCTGTCCTCCAGCTCGCTCAGGTATCCCGAGCGCTGCAGCACCGCCTCGAGTACCTCCTCCGGCAGCGCCGTGGTGGCCAGCTCGCGCAGCTCGTCCAGGAGCGCGACGAAGTCGGCGATCGCGCTCGCCGACCGGGTGGAGATGCCCGGCGCGTCGGCCGCGCGGCGCAGCGCCGTACCGAACGAGATCCGATCCCTTGTGGACAGTGCCGCGACGCACGCCTCGGCCCGGTCGCCGATGCCCCGGCGCGGCGTGTTGAGGATGCGCCGCAGGCTCACCGTGTCGTCCTCGTTGCTCACCGCCCGCAGGTACGCCAGCGCGTCGCGCACCTCCTTGCGCTCGTAGAAGCGCACCCCGCCGACCACCTTGTACGGCAGGCCGGTGCGGATGAACACCTCCTCGAACACCCGGGACTGCGCGTTGGTGCGGTAGAACACCGCCACGTCGCCCGGGCGCGCCTGGCCCGCGTCGCCGAGCCGGTCGATCTCCCGCGCGATCCAGTCCGCCTCGGCGTGCTCGGTGTCCGCGACGTAGCCCACGATCTGCTCGCCGGCGCCCTGGTCGCTCCACAGCCGCTTGGGCTTGCGCTCGCTGTTGCGGTCGATGACCGCGTTCGCGGCGGACAGGATCGTCTGCGTGGACCGGTAGTTCTGCTCCAGCAGGATGGTCTTCGCGTTGGGAAAGTCCCGCTCGAACTCCAGGATGTTGCGGATGGTGGCGCCGCGGAACGCGTAGATCGACTGGTCCGCGTCGCCCACCACGCACAGCTCCGCCGGGTCCTCGGTGCCGACCAGCTCCTTGACCAGCATGTACTGCGCGTGGTTGGTGTCCTGGTACTCGTCCACCAGGACGTGCCGGAAGCGGCGCCGGTACTTCTCCGCCACCGCGGGGAACGCCTGGAGCAGGTGGACGGTGGTCATGATGAGGTCGTCGAAGTCCAGCGCGTGCGCCTCCTGCAACCGGCGCTGGTACAGCGTGTACGCCTCGGACACGGCCCGCTCGGCCGGCCCCTTGGCGGTGGCCGCGAACGACTCCGGGTCGATCAGCTCGTTCTTCAGGTTGGAGACCTGCGCGGCCAGCGAGCGCGGGGAGTAGCGCTTCGGGTCGAGGTCCAGCTCCCGCCCGACGAGCTGCATGAGCCGGCGCGAGTCGTCCGCGTCGTAGATGGTGAACGTGGACTTGAGCCCGGCGTGCTCGTGCTCCGCGCGCAGGATCCGCACGCACGCCGAGTGGAATGTGGACACCCACATCAGCCGGGCCCGGCCACCGACCAGCGCGGTGACCCGCTCCTTCATCTCACCGGCCGCCTTGTTGGTGAACGTGATGGCCAGCACCTGTCCAGGGTGGACACTGCGCGCGGCCATCAGGTAGGCGATCCGGTACGTCAGCACCCGGGTCTTGCCCGAGCCGGCACCCGCCACGATCAGCAGTGGCGAGCCGGCGTGCAGCACGGCGGCCCGCTGCGGATCGTTCAGGCCGTCGAGCAGTATGTCGAGGTCGACCGGGCGGCGCTGGCGGCGCACCGGCGGCTTCTCCGGATCCGTCTGGGGACCGGCGGCAGGGGTTTCGTCGAGAGCGTGCATCGCACCCGCGAGTCTATGCCGCACCACCGACACTCCGGCCCGGCCGCGCCGCGCGCGCCGCCTCACATAGGGTTTGCGCGTGACTGAGTGGGCGGCGACCGCGGTCGCGGTGGGCAGCCTGGCCATGGCCGGCTGGTGCCTGGTGACCGCGCTGCGCGGGCACGGTGTCGGCCGCGCCCATCTCGCCGGGCTCGCGCTGGTCGAGCTGCTGGTGCTGGTACACGTGGGGTACGGCGTGAGCGGGCTGGCCGGCGGGCACCGGCCGCGCGAGTACGCCACGTTCGTCGGGTACCTGATCGCCTTCGTGCTGATCCTGCCGGTGGGTGCCGGCCTGGCCCGGCTGGAGCCGACCCGCTGGGGCTCGACCATCGCGCTGGTGGCCTGCCTCGTCGACGCCGTACTCATAGTCCGGCTGCACCAGGTCTGGGTGGGCGTTGGCTGAGCGGGTGAAGGTCAACACCGGACCGGGCCGGGTACTGGTCGCGGTGTACGGGCTCTTCGCACTGTCCGCCACGGCACGCGCCGGGGTACAGATCGCCACGAAGTTCGACAAAGCTCCCGTCGCGTACCTGCTGTCCGCCCTGGCAGGTGTGATTTACATCGCTGCCACTGTCGCGCTGGCCCGCGCCCACCGGCGGCTGGCGCTGGCCTGCTGCACCGTCGAGCTGGTCGGGGTGCTGCTCGTGGGTACCGCCAGCCTGGTCTTCCGGTCCACGTTCCCGGACGCCACCGTGTGGTCCGGGTACGGCTCCGGGTACGGTTTCGTGCCCCTGGTGCTGCCGGTACTCGGCCTGCTCTGGCTGCGGCGCGCCGGACGCCCTTGACGGCCCACGGCTCCGGGATGTCATACTCGACCTCGTGATCCGCCAGGTACGATTTTTTTACTACGGCTACCGGAGTCCGGCAGCCGTAGGTCGTCCCTGATCCCCAGACCTACGCGAAGCCCCGGGCCCGGTGAGCCCCGGGGCTTTTTTCGCGCCCCGGTTGCCCACGGAGCCCAGCCCAGCCCGAGCAGGTACCACGAGGAGCGAACGAGATGAGCGCCACCATCCTGGACGACCCCCAGCCCAGCCCCGGAGCCCAGCAGGCCGCCGAGCGCAAGGCGCAGGCCGACACGCACATCGCCGGTCTGCGCGGCCGCATCGACGAGATCGACGCCGCGATCATCCAGCTGTGGCAGGAGCGCGCCGCCATCTCCCAGCAGGTCGGCGCGACCCGCGTCGCCTCCGGCGGCACCCGCCTGGTGCTCTCCCGGGAGCGGGAGATCCTGGACCGGTTCCGCAACGCCCTCGGCGCCGACGGCACCCAGCTCGCCCTGCTGATCCTGCGCGCCGGCCGGGGCCCGCTGTAACCGTGGGCTTTCCTCCCTCGGCCGAGCCGCTCGCCGACGTCCAGCGGGTACTCGTGGTCGCCGCGCACCCCGACGACGTCGACTTCGGGGCCGCCGGTACCGTCGCCGGCTGGGTCAGGGCGGGTCTCCACGTGGCGTACCTGATCGTCACCCGCGGCGACGCCGGCGGCTTCGACGAGACGCCGCGCGCCGACATGCCCGCACTGCGCGAGGCCGAGCAGCGCGCGGCCGCCGGCATCCTCGGCGTCACCGACGTCGAATTCCTGGACGGGTACGCCGACGGCATGCTCACCCCGTCGATCGCACTGCGCCGCGACATCACCCGGACCATCCGGCGGGTACGCCCGGACCGCATCGTGACCAACTCACCGCTGCGCCGCTGGGAACGGATGGCCGGCGCCAGCCACCCGGACCACCTGGCCGTCGGCGAGGCGACCACCTGCGCCATCTACCCGGACGCGCGCAACCCGTTCGCGTTCCCGGAGCTGCTGCGCGAAGAGGGCCTGGAGCCCTGGGTGGTACGCGAGATCTGGTACCACGGCGGCCCGAACCCGGACCACGTCGTGGACATCACGCAGGCGTACCCGCAGAAGCTGGCCGCGATCCTGGCGCACGGGACGCAGACCGGCCACGAGGACATCGAGTCCCGCATGCGGCCGCTCTACGAGGCCACCGCCCGGCGCGGCGGGCTCCCCGAAGGCAGCCTCGCCGAAGCCTTCACCATCCTCCGCACCGCCTGACGCCGGGTTACACGAGGCGGCGGTCGGCGGCCCAGCGGGAGAGTTCGTAGCGGTTGGACATCTGGAGCTTGCGGAGGACGTTCGAGACGTGCGTCTCCACCGTCTTGATCGAGATGAACAGCTCCTTGGCGATCTCCTTGTACGCGTACCCGCGCGCGAGCAGCCGCAGCACCTCGCGCTCCCGGTTCGTCAGCTGGTCCAGCTCCGGGTCGGCGACCGGCGCGTCCGGGCGGGCCGCGAACGCGTCGAGTACGAAGCCGGCCAGGCGCGGGCTGAACACCGCGTCCCCGTCGGCCACCCGGCGGATCGCGTCGGCCAGGTCCTCCGGCGAGATCGTCTTCGTCACGTACCCGCGCGCGCCCGCGCGGATCAACCCGATGACGTCCTCGGCGGCGTCGGACACGGAGAGTGCCAGGAACTTGACCTGCGGGTGGGTACGCCGTACCGACTCGAGGACGGCGCGGCCCCCACCGTCGGGCATGTGTACGTCGAGCAGCACGACGTCGGGCAGGCTGGCGCCGATGGCGGTGACCGCCTGGCCTACGGTGCTCGCCTCGCCCACCACGTCGACGTGTACGCCCAGCTCGGCGCGTACCCCCGCACGGAACATCGCGTGGTCGTCGACCAGGAACACGCGCAGCGGACGCCCGCCCCCGGCGGCCTCTTCTATCTCAGTCATCTCAAACCCTCTATCTACTTGGCCGGGGTGGTGGCCGGTCGCTTGCCCGAGTCCACCACCGGCATGCGCAGCCGCACCTCGGTCCCCTCGCCGGGCGTGCTGCGGATCTCGACGTGGCCACCGTGCCGCTCCATCCGGCCGATGATGGAGCCGCGCACGCCGTGCCGGTCCTGCTCCACTGTGGACATTTCGAAGCCGATGCCGCGGTCGCGGACGAACACGCTGACCGAGCCGGGCTCCACCTCGGCGTAGAGCGAGACGACCTCGACCTTGGCGTGCTTGGCCGCGTTGACCAGCGCCTCGCGCGCCGCCGCGACCAGCGCGGCGATCCGCTCGTCCATGCCGAGGTCGCCGACGGTCACCGACTCGACCGCGATCGCGTAGGTGTCCTCCACCTCGGCGGCGGCCTCCTCCAGCGCGGCGGAGAGGCGCTCGTGCGCGGCGGCGGCGGGCTTGTAGAGCCAGTTGCGCAGCGACCGCTCCTGGCCGCGGGCCAGCCGGACCACGGCCTTGGCGTCGGCCGCGTTGCGCTGGATCAGCGCCAGCGTGTGCAGCACCTGGTCGTGCACCATCGCGGCCACCTCGGCCCGCTCCTGCTCCCGGATGCGCCCCTCGCGCTCGGCCCGCAACTGCCCGAACGTGCGCCACAGCAGCGGCGCCACCACCACGGCCAGGCCGGTCGCGGCGATCGCGCCGAACAGCAGGCCGTTGAGGATGGCGGCGAAGCCGGTGCCGGAGACCGGGGCGAAGACCACGATGATGCCGACGATGCCCGCGACCACGCAGGCGCCGCCGCCGAGCAGGCGGAGCAGGTACGCGCGGCGGCTGGTGCCTTCGAGCACGAAGCCGAGCCACGGCGCCTGCGGCATGGCCTCGCTCCACCGGCGGCGGGCGCCCGGGTCGGCCAGGTGCCAGATCGTACCGGCGCCGACCGCGATCACCGCGATCATCCAGCCGAGCGCGGCGTCCACGCCACCCCAGCCGGCCTTGGCCTGCAGGATCAGGATGCCCACGCCCAGCGCGAAGTACGGCAGCACCTGCCGCTTGTCCCGCCCGGACCGGCCGCCCGGTACCGGCGCGACGGGCAGCACGGCCCAGAACGCGGCGTACAGCACGGCACCCAGCCCGTCGATCGGCAGCAGGGCGACGAAGGCGATGCGTACCGCCATGGTGGGCAGGCCGAGGTGCGCGGCCAGGCCGGACGCGACACCGGCCACGACCCGGTGCCGCGGGTCGCGGTACAGGCGGCGGACGGCGTTCACGCGGGCGGACCTCCAGGTGGCTGGTGCTCCGATCGTCACACGTGCCCACCCTGCCCGGCCACGGGGACCACCCGGACATTCTGGCCTTCTATCTCAGGGTCGGTTCAGGGTACGCGCCGGAGGTACCTGGGGCGCCCGGGGCGGGAACATCGAGAGCATGACGAACCAGCGCGCCGAGGACGAGCCCGGAGCCGGCCGCGTACCCGAGCCAGAACCGCAGGTCGAGCCTGCCACAGAACCGGTGACCGCGCCGCTCGCGGCAGCGCCGCCCCCGGCCGCGCCGTTCCCGGACGCACCGTTTCCGGACGCACCGTTCCCGGACGCGGAGACCCGCCCCGAGCGGCCCGAGCCGACCCTGGCGCAGCCTGCCCAGATCCCGCCGCCCGCCGAGACCCCGCAGGCCGCTGAGACCCGCCCGCAGCCCGCGGAGACGCTCGTGGAGCCCGCCGAGACACTCGTGGAGCCTGCCGAGACACTCGTGGAGCCCGCGCGGCCGGTGAGCCCGTGGCCGGAGCCCACGTTCGTCGCGGA
>DATEJJ010000417.1:0-9883 GCA_035278125.1 Rugosimonospora sp. | reverse complement strand
GTCCGCGAGCGCCGCGCAGTACCGCCCGGCGGCGGCGTGGTCCCCGGCGTGCAGGGCGTGTACCGCGTCCGTGAGCGCCCTGGCCACCCGTACCGCCGGGTCGGGCCGGCCCCACTCGGCGGCGCGGGCCCGGTGCCGTTGCTGGCGGGCCTTCTGCTTGGCCTGCCGGCGCTCGCGGTTGTTGCTGCCCACGTGTTCCCTTCCGTCGTCAGGTGGCTGGTGTTGACGCCGGGCGCCGGCGAGCACCGGCACGTCCAGGCTGGCCGGCCGTCACCCCGCAGCCGTCACTTGGTGGCCGCGAGCAGGTCGTCGATCACCAGCGTGCGCAGGTCGTCGCGGTCCGGCATCCGGCCCAGCGCCCGCAGCCGGCCGGACTGCGCCTTACGCATGCCCTCCAGGAGCCGCCGCGCCTCGCGCGCGTTGCCGAAGTTCTGGTCCCGGTCGATCGACTCGAACCACTCCAGCAGGCCGTCCTCCAGACCGGGGCCGAGCAGGTAGTCGTCGCCGCGGGCGATCCGGGAGACGATGTGCACCAGCTGGTCGGGCGAGTAGTTCTCGAACTCCAGCGTCTTGGCGAACCGGGAGGCCAGACCGGCGTTCGCGTCCAGGAAGTCCTTCATGTCGTCGGTGTATCCGGCCACGATCACCGCGATCTCGTCCCGGTGGTCCTCCATCAGCTTCACCAGCGTGTCGATCGCCTCGCGGCCGAAGTCGGCGCCGCCGGTCGAGCGGGACAGCGTGTACGCCTCGTCGATGAACAGCACACCGCCCATCGCCTCCTCGAAGACGGCCGTGGTCTTCTCCGCGGTGTGCCCGATGTACTGGCCGACCAGGTCCCGCCGGGCGACCTCCTTGAACTTCCCGTTGGGCAGCACGCCGAGCGCCTTGAGCAGCTCGCCGTAGATGCGGGCCACGGTCGTCTTACCGGTACCCGGTGCGCCGGTGAAGATCAGGTGGTGGCTGACCGCGCCGACCGCGAGCCCGGCCGCGCGCCGCCACTCGTTCACCTGGATCTCGTCGATGAGCGCGCGTACCTCGCCCTTCACGCTGGCCAGACCGATCATCGAGTCCAGCTCGCCGAGCAGCTTCTCCACCCGCTCCGGGTCCTGCTGGATGGCCTTGTCCAGCGGCCGGCCCAGGCCCTTGGCGGCACCGGCCGGCGCCTCGATCACGGTGGGCGAGGCGCCCTCATCGATCTGGATGGTCGGGCTCGCGGTGGACTCGAACGTGCACGCCTCGATGCGCCCCTTGCAGCCCCGCCCGACCGCGATGCCCACACCCATGGTGTCGTGGATCCAGCTGTTGCGGATGGTGGGCGCGCTCTGGTGCGCCACGGATACCCCGACATCGCCGGTGCTGCCGATCTCGCACCGCTCCAGCGTCGGTCGGCCGGCCTGGTAGACATACACGCCGCGGTACCCGCAGCCGACGATTTTCGTGTCCCGGATGGTCGGATCGGCGCCGAGCCGGACGATCAGCCCGTCCTCCATGATGTTCGTGATCTCGCACTGCTCGACGGTGCCGCCGGAGTCCTCGATGAGGATGCCGTACTGGCCGGCGCTGATCTTCATTTCGGCGGCGTCCACGGTAGCGCCGTCGGCCACGCTGAGCCCGGCCCCGTACCGCGCGCTGAGCTCGCACCGCCGCAGCCGCAGCCGGCCGCCGCCCACGTTGACCGCGGGGGTGTCGCCGGCCTTGAGCACCAGGCCCTGCAGGGTGATGTCGGCCCGCCGGCCGGCGACCGCGGGCAGCCCGAGGGTCTGCGCGTCGATGACCACACTGCCGGGCTCGCCGCCGGACACGAGGCTGACCCGCCGCCCGTCGAGCCGTACCGACTCGATGTAGGTGCCCGGCGCGATGCTGATGACGGCGTCGTCGCCGGCGATCTCGAGGGCGTCCTTGATGGTGGGGTAGGCGCCGGGCTGTTGCGGCGAAACGGAGAGTGTGCGCGCCATCGCCCCGCCTCCTCGACGTCTGGGATTGGCCAAACTCTACCCGGAGACATCCACGGGGACGACCCGGCCACGGTACCCACGGTAGGGTTGGACGCCATGGGTGACGGTATTGACTGGCTGCGGGTTCCGGATGCGAAGCGGCCGACCAACCTCATCCCGGTGGAGCCCCCGGACGAGGTTGGCGGGTTCCGGTTCGCGCGTACCGATGACGGGGTGGAGGCGGACGGGGCACCGCGGGTGTCGCCGGAGCGCGGGTACGTCACCGATACGGCGGAGCGCGAGCGGCTGCTGAGTTACCTGAACAGTGGTGCCGTCGTGCTGGAGACGATGCGGTACGGCGACGACCGGTTCGATCCGACAAAGAAGTACGCGGTCCAGGTGGCCTACTGGACGGATGGGGTGTGGGTGTGGCCGGCCGCGGTGACCTACAGCCTGCGCTGGTACAACGTCGCGCCGGAGCCCGATTTCCGGCAGTGGATTGTGGACCACGGTTACCAGGTGCCGGTGGTACCTGACGCGGTCGTGGCGCGGGCGCGCGAGGCGGGGCAGGAGCGCTCCGCGATCCTCGGGCGACGGATCGCCGAGTACAAGGCGGCGCACCCGGAACTTCAACCGGCCGAGACGGACCGGTTCCCGCCGGATGTCTATGAGATGCTGCGCGGGCTGGGGTGGCAGTCGGGTCGGGACGTGCGGGATCGGGTTGATCCGTGGCTGGCCAGGTCGGTGGGCGAGCTGGCGGCGATGCCGTTCGAGCGGGACGGCTACCCCAGGTACGAGCCGTTCGAGGCGGCGCTGCGGGTGCTGTACGAGTTCGGTGGTCTCGTGAGTATGGCGAACGGCCGGGGGATATCGGCCGCGCAGACGCCGTTCCGGATCTATCCCGTGGGTCGGGACGACGATCTGGCCAGCTGGGCGGTGGATGTGCAGCTGTTCGGTGCCCGGATCAGTCAGCGGGTGTTCCAGGTGGGTGACGTGGAGCGCCGGTTGGGTGCGTTGGTGGTGGACGAGTTGGGTCGGGTGTTCCTGCTCGGGCCGCTGGAGTTGTATGCGGGTGCGTCGATGGATGAGGCGCTGGTGCGATTGTTGCAGGGCATCCGCTGCGACGACGTCGCCGACCTGGACCTGTGACCGAGCTGCCTGTGACCGAGCCGCCGGCCCAGCAGCCCGGAGAGATGCCGGGCGCCCGGTACGCCATGAACATCGTCCACCCCGGATCGCCGGTGCTGCGCATCCGGTACCGCAGCGGCGTGCTGGTCGACCCGTACGGCTTCCCGGACTGGGTGCTGTATGCGCGCGCCCTGGTGGAGTTGCCCGACCCGGTACCCGGATTGAGCGTGGACGAGATGCGGGTGCTCGACGTGCTGGCCGCCAACGCATGCATGGCGGGTGCCGGTGAGGATCCACTGTGGACGCTGACCGCCCCGCCGCTCGCCACGCCGGCCGGCTGGTGCTGGGCGCACCTCGGGCTGAGCCGGCGGATCGCGCTGGTACCGATCGAACTGCACGGCTCGTACCGGCACGGTGGCGGGGTGCGGACGATGCCGGTCGAGCCGTACCGGCGCGGGCTGCGGGTCGACGCCGAGCCGGTACCCGTCGCGCCCGGGGTGGGTGACGAGGTTCCCGAGGAGGTACTCGGCGACCTGGAGCGGGTGCTGGGACACCCGCTGCCGCCCGGGTACCGGCGGTACCTGGCCGCGACGAACGGGGCGGCGCCCGCGGAACCGGCGGTGCTTGGCGGCTCGGGATTCGTTGCCGACCAACCGCTTTTCGGTGTGGCGCGCGGCGACCAGCACCAGGATCTCGGGTACGTGCGGGGCTGGCTGGCCGACCGGTTCACGCCGGATCTGCTGCCGATCGGGTACGTGCAGGGCGGGATGCTCGCGGTGGGGGTGGCCGAGCCGATCGTCGACTCGGTCTGGTACTGGGACGACGACGATCCGCGCGACGACGCCGGGTACGGGCCGGCCGAGATCCGTACGCGGCTGCTGCACCGGTGCGCGGACACCTTCGACGGGTTCTGGGCGCGGCTCTGCCGGCCGCCGGCGGTCCTGGTGGAGTTGGCCGGTGAGCTTGCCGCGACGGGCCGCGTCCGACCGGTTCGGGTGGAGGACGCGGGCGAAGGGCTGCCGGCGGCACTGCGTGGCCCCGGGCAGCCGGCGCCGGTGCGGAAGCACGATCCCGTCACGGGCCTGTTCGAACTGCCATGACAACGTCTTCGCTGCGACGACGTCGCCGGCCTGGGTCTATGACCTGAGTCGGTGCCAAAACGGTAGGGTGGTGCCATGACCGACGGGGTGGACTGGCGGCGCGTGCCGGATGCGGGGCGTCCCGAACGGTTGCTGCCGGTCGATCCGCCCGACGAGGTCGGCGGGTTTCGGTTCGCGCGTACCGACGACGGAGCCGAGGAGGACGGCGGGCCCCTCATTTCGCCGGAGCGTGGCTACGTCTCGGACGAGCTTGAGCGGGAGCGGCTGCTCGGCTACCTCCGGCAGGGCGCCAGCGTGCTGGAGACCATGCGAGCGGGTGCGGACCGGTTCGACCCGACCCGGCAGTACGCCGTACCGGTCGGGTACCGCACGGATGGGGTGTGGGTATGGCCGGCCGCCGTCGAGTACTACCTGCGCTGGCACCGGGTCGCGCCGGAGCCGGAGTTCCGGAAGTGGATCGCTGAGCACGGCTATACCGTGCCGGCGGTACCGGACGACGTCGTGGCGCGGGCGCGTACGGCCACATTGGAGCGGTCGGACATCCTCCAGCGGCGGATTGCCGAGTACCGGGCGGCCCACCCCGGACCCGGAGCGGATCGATTCACGTCGGACATATACGAGGCGCTGCGCGGACTGGGCTGGCAACCCGGGCGCGATGTGCGGGATCGGGTCGATCCGTGGCTCGCCAGCTGGGCCGATGACCTCGCAGAGCTGCCATTCGAGCGGGACGGCTACCCGCGGTACGAGCCGTTTCCGGCGGCGCTCGCGGTGCTGTACGAGTTTGGCGGCCTCTACAGCCTGGCGAACGACCCGGGCGAGACCTCGGCGAAGATACCGTTCGCCATCTACCCCGGGCGCGAGGACGACCTGATGCAGTTCGCGGTCGTGGTGCAGATGCTGGGTGACCGGATCGGCCAGCGGGTGTTCCAGGTCGGCGACGTGGAGCGGGGCATGGGTGCGCTGGTGATCGACGAACTGGGCCGGGTGTTCGCGGTCGGGCCGGTGGAACTCTATCTGGGTAAGGACATCGGCGAGGCGCTGACCCGGATGCTGCGTGGTGTCCGGGCGGAGGAACTGCACGAGGTCGGTCTCTGAGCAACTGTCCACCGTGTGACCGCAGGTCGCCGCGCGCCTCGCCGAATCGGTATCGTGCCGGTCATGCCACCGGCACCTCGCGCCTGGGAACCCGCCAACGACGTGGAGCGGACGTTGCGGTACGCCTGGGAGCGGGACGACACCGCGCTGTTCCTGCGTACCCTTGCCGGCGCGCCGCTGTACCTGCCCGGGTTCGACGAGCGGGACGAGCGCGGGCAGCGGCTGCTGACCCGGGAGCGGGGTGGGCGTACCTACCTGCTGGTGTTCACCTCGACAGAGGCGCTGTACGAGGGCGTAGGCGGGGTGGTGGCCGGCTGGCGCCCGACGACGCTCGCCGAACTGGTGCGGGCCTGGCCCGATCCGGACTGGGGACTGGTGGTCAGCCCGACCACGCCGATCGGTGCGTACCTGAATCCCGATGAACTGGCGGCGGTGGCCGAGATTGTGGCCGACGAGCCGGTGTTCCACCCGGCCAACGCCTCTGAGGCGCTGATGTTCCGGGCGCTGCGCGGCAGCGATCCCGGCTCGTACCTCGATGTGCTCGTGATTTCCCGGATGCTGCTGCCGTTGCGGGCGCCGGCGGGCCCGGATGACCTGGGTCGGCCCGATTTTCCGTGGCGGATGGAGATGGTGGACGAGCAGCCCACGGTGGCGGCGTTCACCTCGCCCGAGCGGCTGGCTGAGACGGTGTCCGCGCAGGTGCCGCTGGTACAGGTGGACATGATGGGGATCGCGCGGGCATGGCCGGATGCGGGGTGGCGCCTGGCGGTCAACCCGGGCTCGGCGATCACCGCGACATTCGCCGGCAACCAGGTCGCCGAGCTGGTGCGCTGGGCGCAGGGGCTGGTCATCCGGTTGTCCGACGCCGACGCGGCCGGGTCCGCGCCGGCAGGCCAGCCGGTACCGGCGCGGGCGGTGGCGTTCGAGGTGATCGTCGAACCGGCCGAGGTCAACCGGTACCTGCGGGCCGGATATGACCGGGTCAGCGGGGTGGTGTACCACGCGGGGACCGCGCCGGTGCCGGCCGCGGGGTACCTGGTTCGCTGGTATCCCGAGGTCGACAGTGGTGTACCGCCCGCCGCTGGCCAGGTCGCGCGGGAGCTGCCGGTACCGACCGGTGCGCGGATGTACCAGGTGCTCAGCGGCGGGGAGACCCTGCTCGCGACGTACCAGGCTGAGCTGCGGCGCTGGATCCCGGCCGTGTCTGATCTGCTGCGCGGCCTGACCGGATGACCCCGCTTGGCGAGAACTGCGCTTTTCCCGCTGTGCAACGATGACTTATCGTCAATGGACCGGCGGCGGGACATGGGGGAGGTGTTGACCGGTGGATCGCCCGGACCCATCAGCGATGTTGAGCCTGGTACAGGACCTCAACAAGACGTTGAGCAATGTCGCGGATACCCAGAAGAAAATGATGGCGGTGACCGGGACGGCCTGGTCGGAGGACCGCATGATCAAGGCGGTGGTCGGGCCGCGCGGGCAGCTCATGGAGCTGGAGATCGACCCGCGGATCTACCGCAAGCCCAACTCGAAGGCGCTCGCGTCGACCATCCTGGCCACCGTGCGGGCCGCGGTGGACCAGGCCCTGGCGAAGACTCAGGAGGTCATCGACCAGAGCATGCCGCAGGTCAACGACATGTTCCCCACCCGCCCGACACAGGGCATCGACATGCGCCGGCTGATCCGCAGCCACGACGCCGACCTGAAGAAGATCGCAGAGGAGGGCGACGATGTCGACCTACATTAAGGTGGACGGCAATCCCGACGACGTGACCGGTACCGGCGCCCGGCTCAAGGGGCAGGCCGAGTCTTTCAAGGCCCAGGTGCAATCGGTACTGGGCGATATCGAATCGATTGAGGCGGATGCGCCGTGGGGCACGGACGACCCCGGCCAGGCATTCATGAAGTCGTACAACCAGACACCTGAGGGCGGCGGTACGCCATTCAGCCAGTCGCTGAAGGACGAGCTGGGCAATGCCGGCGACCAGCTGAGCAAGGCCGGTGACGGCATCATGCTGGCCATGACCCAGTACCAGGGCACCGACACGGGTAACTCCTCGGACATCAAAAACGTCAAGAAGGTTTGAGCGGGCCGGCAGGCTGGGCCGGAGTGTGAGGGGAGGGGTGCGTGGACAGCCACATCGATGCGGTACTCGAAGAGATCCGGAAGGCATTCGAGGAGATCGACAAATGGCTGCCCGTACCCATCTTCGAAATGCTGGTCGACATCCCGCAGGGCAACGAGAATGCGCTGTACGACCTGGCCGACAAGTACGGCGCCGCGGCTCAGCTCTACAACGACCACGTCAATGACATCTCGCTGCACCTGAAGGATCTGTACGGCAGTTGGTCGGGTGACGGCGCCGCCCAGGTCGCGATGAATTCGCTGCAACAGTACGTGCAGCAGGCGAACGCGACCGGCCAGTCGTTGAGCGAGATGGAAGGTCTGGTTCGCAGCAACGCGCTGAACATCGAGTCCACGAAGTGGATGGACATCGTCAACCTGATCATGCTGATCTATACGCTGATTCAGGTCATCATGACGCTGTGGTGCAGCTTCGGCGCGACCGCACTGGAGGGCGCCGGCGCGATCGCGCTATGTAAGCAGGCGATCTCGCTGGCGCTGCGCGAACTGGTCGCCAAGATTCGCAGCATGACCGTCCGGGCGCTGCTCAAGGTGGCGCTGGAGCGGGCCGTCCAGTTCGCCGCGTTCACCGTGATCACCAAGGTCGGCATCTACGCCATCCAGCGGGCGGAGGGCCACGACCCCACCTGGGACTGGCGCAGCTTCGCCACCGAGGTGGCGGACAGCTTCGTCACCGGCTTCATCGGCGGTCCGCTCAGCTTCGGGCTGCACAACCCGGTGGCTGAGGCACTGGCCATGGCGGGCGGCCAGCTCACCGACAACGCGTTCAAGATCCTGCGCAGCATGGCCTTCGACGAGTTGGCGGCCCTGGGTTTCCCGCAGTGGAAGGACTGGGCCCAGAAATGGGGCCTGTACCTGCCGCCGGACCAGCGCAACTGGACGGAGGGGGTGGCCCAGGGCGCGCTGTTCGGTGCGGTCATGGGCGCCGCCGGGATGGCGAAGGACCTGCCCCGGCTGCTCGGCGGGGCCAAGGCCGAACTCGGGCTCGGCGAACTGGGGCTGGGCAAGGACGCGGCGGGTCAACCGTCCGTTGTGGAGCGTCCGGGGCTGGCGGACCAGCAGGCGGGGATCGGCCAGGAGCACGGTGGCACGGATTCGGCTTCGCAGCAGGCGACGGGGTCGGGTTCGGGTACGGCGGAGGCGACCGGGGGTCGTGGTCAGGAGCCGGCCGGGTCGGGGGCGCCTGCCACCGATCAGGGGACCGGGCAATCGACGGCTACCGGGCAGGCTCGGTCCGGCGAGCAGGCGCCGGTCACGGAGCAGGCACCGGTGTCGGACCGGTCGGCGGGCTCCGCGCAGTCGCCGGTTACCGAGCAGCCGGCGGGGTCCGGGCAGTCCGGGGTTTCTGAGCGCTCAGGAGTTTCTCAGTCCGGCGCTCCGGAACAGTCTGGGGCTTCCGGGCAGTCGGGGGCCTCGGAGCAGGCTCGGGTTTCCGAGCGGCCGGCGACGGTGGAGCAGTCTGCGACCGTGGAGCAGCCTCGGGTGGCGGAGCAGGCGCCCGCCTCGGAGCAGCCGCAGGCTACCGAGCAAGCACCTGCTACCGAGCAGGCTCCTGCCAATGAGCAGGCGCCGGTGGCGGACCAGCCCCAGGCCACCGAACAGCCCCAGGCCACCGAACAACCGCAGGCCACCGAACAACCGCAGACCACGGAGCAGCCTCGGACCACCGAGCAGGCGGCGGTCAGCGAGCAGCCCCGGGCAACGGAACAGTCGAGCGGGACGACCGAGCAGCCACGGTCCGCCGAACAGCCCCGGTCCGCCGAGCAGCCACGGACCGGCGAGCAGCCGCGTTCGGCCGAACAACCGAGGGCGTCCGAGCAGAGCGGCACGAACGAGGCCGGGCGTTCCGAGGCGGCCAAGGGTGACCGGGGAACCACGACCGAGCAGCGACCCGGCGACCGGCAGGCTGGGTCCACAAGCGACAGAGCCGGTGCGGGCGACAAGACCGGTAACACCGAAAGGACCGAGGCTGCCGACAAGAGCGCGAGCGGCGACAGGTCCGGCGAGCGCGGTGGTGAAGGCGACAGGTCCGGCGGTGACCGGTCGGGCGGCGACCGGCACGGTGGCGAGCGGGGCGACTCCGCACCGGCCCGGGAGAAGCCGCGCTTCTACGAGTGGCAGAAGCGGTTCGAGAAGCACATGGCCGAAGGCTACGAGCGCCGGGTCGCTCAGGAGTTCCTCGGCAAGGACGGCAAGGAGCCGCTACGCCTGCACTCGGACATGGTGGAGCGGACTCTGGAGCACCGGCCCGAGGACCTGAACGCCTTCGGCAAGCGGCTGCGCGGCTTTGTCGAGCAGCACTTCACCGAGCGGATGGAGGACGGTACCCACCGGGTGCTGGACGACGCGGGCATCCGCGCCAAGCTGACCGAGCTGGGCAGGTTCCCGGTCAAGGCGGCCGAGGTCGCGGCCCAGCACGCGGCTGTCGAGGACGCGCGGCCGGCACTGGACGACCGGGGCGCGACAGCGTCCTCCGAGCA